>NZ_JBQENN010000016.1:100232-113137 GCF_052044625.1 Pseudomonas sp. 22515 | reverse complement strand
CACGGACTCATAGCTCAGCTGGATAGAGTACTCGGCTACGAACCGAGCGGTCGCAGGTTCGAATCCTGCTGAGTCCGCCATACCCCATCAAAAAGCCCGCTCAATAGAGCGGGCTTTTTGTTTGTGCGCCAATGAATTCTTGAGCCTGTCGATCTACGCTCTTCTGTAATGATTGCGGTGTAGTCTTGAGCCGCTGAGCGGCCTCAAAAATCAAATGTGCTTTCTCATCCACAACAACCGTCGCACTGATAGCTTCGAGCGTTGTCCCAGCTTTATCACGCAAACGATTGTTCTGGCCAAAAATTTAAGCGATCTGACAGCTTTAGCAGTGTATGATTGCGCCCGTCAGCCCCGCCGGGGCTTGTGGAAAACCACCATGGACTTACCCAGTAGTTACTCGTTAACACGATTCATACAGAAAGATCTGACCGATTGATTCCCTCGGCGTGCTCCGCTGCTGGGAGTGGAGTTCGCCTATGACCGAAGTAGAAGTTAAAAAAGCGCAAGAAAGCCTGCAGGATCGCCTGGCCCAGGTGGTTGAACTGCTGCAGCGTCAGCGCATGGTCGAAGACCTGACCCATCGCCAGGAAGGCGCGCACAATGACCTGGTGGAAAACCTGGTCCACCGCCAGAACCTCGTCGAGCTGCAGCGCAAGCTCGATGACCTGCACCCCGCCGACATCGCCTACATCCTCGAAGCCTTGCCCCTGGAAGATCGCCTGACGGTCTGGCAGCTGGTGCGCTCGGAGCGCGATGGCGACATCCTGCTGGAAGTTTCCGATTCGGTTCGCCAATCGCTGATCGCCGACATGGACGATCACGAGCTGCTGGCTGCCGCCAAGGAGATGGACGCCGACGAACTGGCCGACCTCGCCCCAGAGCTGCCGCGTGACGTTGTTCACGAGCTGATGGAAACCCTCGATGCCCAGCAACGCGAGCGGGTGCGTTCGGCGCTGAGCTACGACGAGGAGCAGGTCGGTGCGCTGATGGACTTCGAGATGGTCACCATCCGCGAAGACGTCAGCCTGGAAGTGGTGCTGCGCTACCTGCGCCGCCTGAAAGAATTGCCGAACCACACCGACAAATTGTTCGTGGTCGATTACGACGGCATCCTCAAGGGGGTATTGCCGATCAAGCGCCTGCTGGTCAACGACCCGGAGAAGAAGGTGGCGGAGGTCATGGCGACCGACCCTGTCTCCTTCCAGCCCGAGGAAGATGCCTACGATGCAGCGCAGGCTTTCGAGCGTTATGACCTGGTATCCGCCCCGGTGGTGGACAAGAGCGAACGCCTGATCGGCCGTCTGACCATCGACGAAATGGTTGACCTGATCCGTGAGGAAAGCGAGAGCGAAGTCCTCAACATGGCGGGTCTGCGTGAAGAGGAAGATATTTTCGCCTCGGTCTGGCGTTCGTTCCGCAACCGTTGGGCGTGGCTGGCAATCAACCTGATTACCGCGTTCGTTGCTTCGCGAGTGATCGGGTTGTTCGAAGGTTCGATTGAAAAGCTGGTGGCGTTGGCTGCGTTGATGCCGATCGTTGCGGGTATTGGTGGCAACTCTGGTAACCAGACCATCACCATGATCGTCCGCGCCATGGCCCTGGACCAAGTGTCGCCAGGCAATACCAGCCGCTTGATGCGCAAGGAATTGGCGGTGTCGCTGATCAACGGCCTGGTTTGGGGCGGAGTGATTGGTGCGGTGGCTTTCTGGCTGTATGGCAGCTGGTCGCTGGGGGTGGTGATGACTGCAGCGATGACCTTGAACTTGTTGTTGGCAGCGCTGATGGGCGTGCTGATCCCGATGACATTGGCCCGCCTGGGGCGCGACCCTGCGATGGGGGCGAGCGTGATGATCACTGCTGTGACCGACAGCGGTGGTTTCTTCATCTTCCTGGGGCTGGCGACGCTGTTCCTGTTGTAAGCCGATCCTCCCTGTGGGAGCGTCCCGCAGGGAAATGCCTTTGCTGCCAATCAGTCATCCACAAAAAAGCCAGCTTACGCTGGCTTTTTTGTATTCGCTGCAGGCCTCAGGAAGCGTCTGCGGCCATTTCCACATCGTGAGCGATGAGGGCGACCAGGGCGTTCTGCTGGCGGTGGGACAGTTGGCGGAAACGCTGCAGCAACTCGCGCTCATGCAGGGACAGCTCGGGGCTGTCCAGGCGCATGCTCAGTTCATCACCCAGCGCACCTTCCTGGATAAGGCTCTGCTCCAGGCGTGCAATGATCTCGGAGTTCATGCTGCGGTGGTGGTTGCGCGCTACCTCGGCAATGCGCTCACGCATTCCGTCTGGCAGGCGGACGACGAACTTGTCAGCGGTGCGGCTCGAATAAATAGCCTGTTTCATTGGGCGCATATAAATTGACCAGAGTTTGGTTCAGGGGAAGCGGTTCTCAAATTGGCCGCACGGGATGGAAGTACGACCGTGGCGACGACAAAATGTTCAACCGCCAGTGAAAAATGGATGCTCATCTTGCCTCATGGTCGCCGTTTGCTTGGCGTCAATTATGTGACAAATAGTGAGCCGGATAAAGGCTTTATGCCAGTACCAATTATCAGAAATGAGCACTGGTTTGAAAAGTTTTACATGCTCTGGCTAGCCTGGCCGTCAGTCTTTTGCCGTCAATAATCGGTAAAACGCAGAAAAATGCCCAGAAAAGCCCTAGAATGCGCCGGTTCTCTCCATAGAGCATAGTGGCTATGCAACATGACGCAAGCGACCGCCGATCAGGGACGGGCCGGTTGATATTTTTGGTTGGGCCGTCGGGTTCCGGGAAAGACTCCCTGATCGACGCTTCGCGTGAGCAACTGGCCCTCGCCGGGGTAGAAATTGCCCGCCGGGTCATCACCCGTTCGGCCGAAGCCAAAGGCGAAGCTGCCCAAGGGGTCACGCCTGAGCAGTTTGAGACCTTGCGTGCGCAGGGTGCGTTTGCCATACACTGGCGGGCCAATGGCCTTGACTATGGCATACCCCGGCAGGTGGACCAGTGGTTGGCGGCGGGGAGGGCAGTGCTGGTGAATGGCTCGCGGGCTTATCTGCCAGAAGCCCGTCAGCGCTACCCGGATTTGTTGGCCGTGTTGGTCAAGGTCAAGCCTGAGGTGCTGCGCCAGCGCTTGCTGGCCCGGGGCCGGGAAACTGCAGAAGAAGTGGAGCAGCGCCTGGTGCGCAGCGCACGCTTGCAAGCTGCAGCCGACCCGTCGGTGCATGTGCTGGATAATTCTTCCACACTGGAGGCGGCGGTCGCCGCATTCGTTTCGCTGCTTCGCCATCAGGGCGTGCTACCGCGGGGATAGCAGCCGCAGAAAAGGATTACGCGAAAAAGCCCAGTTGAGGCATGACAAACGCCAGCATGCTGGTTAACATGCTGGCCATCCCGCTGTGCAGCGCTCGCTGCCGGTCGTAGCGTCTCAGTAGCTCAATTGGATAGAGCATCCCCCTCCTAAGGGGAAGGTTGCAGGTTCAATTCCTGCCTGGGACGCCATTCTCGTCATTCCCATTATTGTCTCCGTTGCCTTTGTCGCCGTCGTGCTGCTGTTGACAGCACCTGCGCTTGGCCAGCGCTGTCATGCATCACGTTCGTGGCATAACGCCGCGCTTGGGGCCAGCCGCTGACGCATCAGGAAGTACCCCGCCACCACCAGCAGTACCGTCAGCACCGTGAACCAGAATTGGAAACGCGATGCCGGGTCGAACGCCTGGGTGCCGATGACTGCCAGCAAGGCGAACAGCGCAATGATATTGGTGTAGGGGAACAGCCAGGCACGGAAGGCGTTTGGGGCGACCGCTTCGTGGCGGGTTTTCCTGCGCATCGCCACGTGGGCGATGATGATGAAGATCCATACGACCATGACCAGGCTGCCGGTACTCTTGGCCAAGGTCATGAACAGGTCGCCGCCACTGACAAAGTGTACGGTCAGGATCATCGTGCAGATCGACAGGCTCAGCAGCAGTGCATTGATCGGTACGCCCTTGGCACTGGTGCGTGAGAACAGCTTGGGCGCGTGACCGCGCTGGCTCAGCGAGAACAGCATGCGCGAGTTGGAGAACATGAACGAGTTCATCACCGACATGAACGAGACGAACAGCACCAGTTTCATGGCCACTGCAGCACCACCGAACCCGGCCAGGCTGAACAGCGAAACATAGGGCGAGGCCAGGTTGGCCTTGTCGGTCCAGGGCAGGCAAAGGATCAGGATCGACACAGAGCCTACGTAGAACAGCATCACCCGCAGGATCACGCTCTTGATCGCGCGGATCACGTTCTGTCGCGGGTTCTCTGACTCACCCGCGGCCACAGCGGCAATTTCGCTGCCGCCCAGGGAGAAAATCACCACGATAACGCCGGCCATCACCGGTGACAGGCCGTTGGGCATGAAGCCGTCATGGGCGGTGAGGTTGATCAGGCCGGGGGCGGGAATCTCACTGTGCAGGCCGAGCAGGATCGAGACGCCCAGCACCATGAAGATGAGGATGGTGGCGACCTTCATCGCGGCCAGCCAATACTCGACTTCGGCAAACGAACGCACCGAGTAGGCGTTGCTGGCCATGAGTGTCACCAGCATCAGGAAGGCACCTGCCCAGATCGGCAGCCAGGGTAGGAAGTCATGCAGGATGGCGCCCAGCAGTACCGCTTCCAGGGTGATGGTCATCATCGACTTGAACCAGTACAGCCAGCCGACCGTAAACCCTGCCCAGTCCCCGAGGTAGGTGTTGGCGTAGGTCGAGAACGACCCTGCATCCGGGTTGCGGCAGGCCATTTCGCCCAGCATGAACATGACCAGGGTGACCACCAGGCCACCAATGAAATACGACAGTATGGCCGCGGGCCCTGCCGATGCGATCAGTGAGCCCGAGCCCATGAACAGCCCTGCACCGATCACCCCACCCAGCGCGATCATGGTGATATGCCGCTGCTTGAGGCTTTGCTTCAAACCGTGTGATTGCATTTCCTTGTCCTCTCTTATTTTAGGGGGGATCCGACATCGTTCCCCTACGCAGGCATCGTCATGCGCCTGCGTCCACGCGTGGCAAATAGCTACCAGCCTGCCACCCTGGACAATAAGGCCAAGGACCTCAAACGAATTCTCTGCACAACATCCTGCCGATTTTTCCTGAGACCGGTGATGGCGCCGGTAGCGGTGCAGTTGACGAAGCCATGCACCACCTGACCATCGACGCCACCGGACACCGGTCAGGCTGAAGCGCCTTGGACGAACTGCGGCGCTCTCCTTACCGGCCGCTTCCACTGCTTCATATCGGGCTTGCCGCTTGTTGCTCTTCATCCAGGCCGCCGTCCGCTTTGGCGATCTGCTCTTGCGCTTTCTCCTCGATCTTGCGCTTGATGTCTTCTTTCATGCGCTGGGCGATCAACTCGTCGACCTTTGCTTTCATTTCGGGCGGCAGGGCGTCGTACTCTTCTTCGGTCAAGCCTATTTCACGCAGCAGTTTTTCCTTGATCATCTCGCCGGGCGACTTGGACATGAAGTCGTGAAATTCCTGCCGGGCAGTCTTGGGCGGCAGAGGTTCTCCGATGACCGGCTCGGTGGTCGCAGAACTCAGGTTTTGCAGCATCACCTTGAATTTGGCAAAGGCTTCTGCACGAGCATCCTCTGCATTTTGCTGAGCGGTGCTGCCTCCATTCTGCTGTTGGCTCGCCGTGTTGGCGGTGGATATTGGCGTGCGGACAGGCGCAATCTGGGCCACTGCCTGCTCATCGCTGGTGGACCGAGGCTGATGGAGCGTGGGCTGCCAGCTCACGCCGTTAGCGGCGATTATCATGTTTCCTCCTTGGAAATCTCGTTGGCAGGTACCCAGCGCAAAAGCCATGCCAGCGCTGTGCCGGTCGAAATCAGGGCGTTGGCGCTATTTCGGTTGCACACGGGTGGGCATATGCTTGCCCGTGATAGGCATCATCTTGCCGCTCGCGGCAATCAACACCACTGTCGGCAGCCCCTTGATCGGAGCGCAGTTGCTGGGCATCAGGGAGAGCGTCCATGAGTCAAGAAACCCGGCCGGTACCTGCCGGCTTCAGTGAACAGCAATTGCACACCTTGTTCGACTTGATCAGCGATGGCATCTGGGACTGGAATGCCAATACCGGTTACGTTTATCGCAACCCGGGCTGGTACAGCATGCTGGGTTATGCCAGTCACTCCATGGCCAACTCGGTATTTACCTGGGAAAGCGTGATCCATCCCGAAGACTACCCCCGGGTAATGGCCCATTTCGAGGCCTATATCAATCAGCGCAACGAGCGCTACCGCATTGAATACCGTTGCCGTTGTCAGGACGGCAGCTACATCTGGATCGAAGACAGCGGCTACGTCATCGCGCATAACGAGGACGGTTCCGTGGCACGCATGCTGGGTGCGCATCGCAATATCGACGCTGGCAAGCGCTTGGTGACACAACTGGAACAGAAGAACCAGTCGCTGGAATTTCAGGTGGCCGAACGCACCCGTGAGTTGTCCTGGGTGAATCAGCAGTTGCAGCGGCAACTGGACGAAAACCGTGAATTGGCCGAACGCGATGCGTTGACCCGTGTTGCCAACCGTTACCGGCTGGAGAGCGCGTTGCAGCGGGAGTGCCAGCGCGCCCAGCGCTTCCGCCAGCCGTTGTCGCTGATCGCCATGGACATGGATGATTTCAAACCGATCAATGACCGCTACGGTCACGCCCGTGGCGATGCGGCGCTGGTTCGGGTGGCCGAAAGCCTGCGCACCTGCTTGCGCGAACTGGACCTGCTGGCGCGCTGGGGCGGCGACGAGTTCGTCATCGTGCTGCCGCAGACCGCGTTGGGGGAGGCGCTGGATGTGGCGGCGCGCTTGCGCCAGGTGCTGGAGCAGGTGGAGCCGGTGGGTGATTGCCGGCTGACCATGAGTTATGGCGTGGTGCAATGGCTGGAAGGGGAGGACCCGCACGCGCTGCTGGCGCGTGCCGACAAGGCGCTCTACAGGGCCAAGGGTACAGGCAAGAATGCAATTGCCGAGTAGCTAGTGTGGTGTTTCACAAATAACGACCATAACTCGCGGCGCTTTTTGCGCTCATGCGGCGTTGTCGCTCCTCGCCGTTGCTGGGCTACGCCTCGTCGCGACGCCTTGCCTGAGCGCAAAAAACGCTCGCGGTTTATTGGCCGTATTTGCAAAACACCACACTAGCCCCTCAAAGAGCGCGCTGTTTTCTGGAGGCTTGGATGGCCTGAATGAAAAAAGACCCGCAGCGCCTCTCGGCGCAGCGGGCCAAATCGGCCTCGGCCGCTTCAGTGTCAGATATGCAAGGCGTGGCCCAACGCGCGCAGGGCGGCTTCTTGCACCGCTTCACCCAACGTGGGGTGGGCATGAATGGTGCCGGCCACATCTTCCAGGCACGCGCCCATCTCCAGCGATTGGGCAAACGCGGTGGATAGCTCGGAGACCGCCACGCCAACCGCCTGCCAACCCACGATCAGGTGGTTGTCACGGCGCGCCACCACCCGCACGAAACCGCTTTTCGACTCCAGGCTCATGGCCCGGCCATTGGCGGCAAACGGGAACTGCGCGACGATGCAGTCCAGGCCCTGCTGGCTGGCTTGTTCCGGGGTCTTGCCGACCACCACCACTTCCGGGTCGGTAAAGCACACGGCGGCAATCGCTGCCGGCTCGAAGCGTCGGGCCTTGCCGGCGATGATTTCGGCGACCATCTCGCCCTGGGCCATGGCCCGGTGCGCCAGCATCGGTTCGCCAGCGACGTCGCCAATGGCCCAGACGTTGTGCATGCTGGTATGACAGCGCTCGTCGATGGCAATGGCGGCGCCGTTCATCTTCAGGTCCAGGCATTCCAGGTTGAAGCCTTTGGTGCGTGGCCGGCGGCCCACGGCCACCAGTACCTGGTCGGCCTCCAGGCGCAGTTGCCCACCCTTGCCGTCGCTGGCCAGCAGGCAGCCATTTTCGTAGCCCTCGACGCTGTGGCCCAGGTGCAACGCGATGCCCAGTTTCTTCAGCGACTCGGCCACCGGGGCGGTCAATTCGCTGTCGTAGGTCGGCAGGATGCGCTCACGTGCTTCCACCACACTCACCTGTGCACCCAGCTTGCGATAGGCAATGCCCAGCTCCAGGCCGATATAGCCACCGCCAACCACTATCAGGTGTTGCGGCAGGGCTTTCGGCGCCAGGGCTTCGGTCGAGGAAATCACCGGGCCACCCAGCGGCAGCATCGGCAGTTCGACACTGCTGGAACCGGTCGCCAGCAACAGATGCTCGCACTGGATACGCTGGCCATCGACCTCGACCTGCTTGCCGTCCAGTACCTTGGCCCAGCCATGCACTACTTTCACCCCGTGCTTTTTCAGCAGGGCGGCAACACCGGTGGTCAGACGGTCGACAATGCCGTCCTTCCAGGTGACGCTTTGGCCGATGTCCAGGCGCGGCGAAGCCACGCTGATGCCCAGCGGCGAGGGTTCGGTAAAGCGCGAGGCCTGGTGAAACTGCTCGGCCACGTGGATCAGCGCCTTGGACGGGATGCAGCCGATGTTCAGGCAGGTGCCGCCCAGTGCCTGGCCTTCCACCAGTACGGTAGGAATGCCCAGTTGCCCGGCGCGGATGGCTGCTACATAGCCGCCAGGGCCGCCGCCGATGATCAACAGGGTAGTCTGGATAATCTGTTGCATGCTCACTCCACGAACAGGCAGGCGGGTTGTTCGAGCAGGCCACGCACGGCCTGGATGAACAGGGCGGCGTCCATGCCATCGACCACGCGATGGTCGAACGAGCTGGACAGGTTCATCATCTTGCGCACGACGATCTGGCCATCGATCACCACTGGCCGTTCGACCATGCGGTTGACCCCGACGATTGCCACTTCCGGGGTGTTGACCACCGGCGTGCTGACAATGCCACCCAAGGCGCCGAGGCTGGTCAGGGTGATGGTCGAACCGGACAGCTCCTCGCGGCTGGCCTTGTTGTTACGTGCAGCGTTGGCCAGGCGCGAAATCTCGCCGGCATTGGCCCACAGGCTGCCCGCTTCGGCGTGGCGCAACACGGGCACCATCAGGCCGTTGTCACCTTGGGTGGCAATGCCCACATGCACCGCGCCATGGCGGGTGATGATCTGCGCTTCGTCGTCGTAGGTCGCGTTGATCTGCGGGAAGTCACGCAGCGCCACGACGAGGGCGCGCACCAGGAATGGCAGCAAGGTCAGCTTGCCGCGGCTGTCGCCGTGCTTGCTGTTGAGTTGCTGGCGCAGGGCTTCCAGGGCGGTGACGTCGATTTCCTCGACATAACTGAAGTGCGCGACCCGGCGTTTGGCGTCCTGCATGCGCTGGGCGATCTTGCGGCGCAGGCCGATCACCGGCACCTGTTCGCTGTCGGTGCGCTTGGCATAACCATCAGGTGCTTGCCCGGCATTGCTTTGCGGCTTGCTCATGAAGGCGTCGAGGTCTTCGTGCAGAATGCGCCCGGCCGGGCCGCTACCATGCACATAACGCAGTTCGATACCGGCGTCCAGGGCGCGTTTGCGCACGGCCGGCGAGGCCAGCGGCTTGTCGCCCGGCTGGCGCGGCACGATGGGCGCAGCTTCGTGGTTGGCGGGCGCCTGGTACACGGCGGGTTTTACGTCTTTCTGCGGTTCCGGCTTGGCTGCAATCGGGGCGGCCGGGGCCTCTACCGGTTTTGGCTGAGGCACGTCCACATGGTTGCCGCTGCCTTCCACTTCGATGCGGATCAGTTCGCTACCGACCGCCATCACTTCCCCGGGCTGGCCACCCAGGGCCAACACCTTGCCGCTGACCGGCGAGGGGATTTCCACGGTGGCCTTGTCGGTCATGACGTCGGCCACCACCTGGTCCTCGGCGATGATGTCGCCGACCTTGACGAACCATTCCACCAACTCGACCTGCGCGATGCCTTCGCCAATGTCCGGCATCTTGATGACATGCGTGCCCATTCAGACCTCCATGACCTTTTTCAGTGCCGCACCTACCCGCGAAGGGCCGGGGAAGTAAGCCCATTCCTGTGCGTGAGGGTAGGGGGTGTCCCAGCCGGTGACGCGCTCGATCGGCGCCTCCAGGTGGTGGAAGCAGTGCTCCTGCACCAGCGCCACCAGCTCGGCACCGAAGCCGCAGGTGCGGGTGGCCTCGTGCACCACCACGCAACGGCCGGTCTTTTTCACCGACTCGACGATGGTGTCCAGGTCCAGCGGCCACAGGCTGCGCAGGTCGATCACTTCGGCATCGACGCCGCTTTCTTCGGCGGCCACCTGGGCCACGTACACCGTGGTGCCGTAGGTCAGTACGGTCACGTCATTGCCAGGGCGGGTAATGGCGGCCTTGTCCAGCGGTACGGTGTAATAGCCGTCGGGCACGGCGCTGTGCGGGTGCTTCGACCACGGGGTTACAGGGCGGTCGTGGTGGCCATCGAACGGGCCGTTGTACAGGCGTTTGGGCTCCAGGAAGATTACCGGGTCGTCGCATTCGATCGAGGCAATCAGCAGGCCTTTGGCGTCATAAGGGTTGGACGGCATCACGGTGCGCAGGCCGCAGACCTGGGTGAACATCGCTTCCGGGCTCTGGCTGTGAGTCTGGCCGCCATAGATGCCGCCGCCGCAAGGCATGCGCAGGGTCAGCGGGGCAATGAACTCGCCGGCCGACCGGTAACGCAGGCGGGCCAGCTCGGAGACGATCTGGTCGGAGGCCGGGTAGAAGTAGTCGGCGAACTGGATCTCCACCACCGGGCGCAGGCCATAGGCACCCATGCCCACGGCGGTACCGACGATGCCGCTCTCGGAGATGGGCGCGTCGAACACGCGCGATTTGCCGTACTTGTTCTGCAGGCCTTCGGTGCAGCGGAACACGCCGCCGAAGTAACCGACGTCCTGGCCGTACACCACCACATTGTCGTCGCGCTCAAGCATGACATCCATGGCCGAGCGCAGGGCCTGGATCATGGTCATGGTAGTGGTGGCCATGGCGGTTTCCGGGTTGATGCTGTTGTTGTGGTCGTTCATCTCAAACCCCCAGTTCCTGGCGTTGACGGCGCAGGTGTTCGGGCATCTCCTTGTACACATCCTCGAACATCGAGGCGGCGCTCGGGATGTGCCCGTTAGCCAGGGTGCCGTACTGCTCGGCTTCTTTCTGTGCGGCAATCACCGCAGCTTCGAGCTCGGCCGTGACGGCCTGGTGTTCTTCTTCGGACCAGTGGCCGATCTTGATCAGGTGCTGCTTCAGGCGGGCGATCGGGTCACCCAGCGGGAAGTGGCTCCAGTCATCGGCAGGGCGGTACTTGGAGGGGTCGTCCGACGTCGAGTGCGGGCCGGCACGGTAGGTGACCCACTCGATCAGGCTTGGGCCCAGGCCGCGGCGGGCGCGTTCGGCAGCCCAGCGCGAGGCGGCGTACACGGCGACGAAGTCGTTGCCGTCAACCCGCAGCGAAGCAATACCGCAACCCACGCCACGGCCGGCGAAGGTGGTCGACTCGCCACCGGCGATGGCCTGGAAGGTGGAAATCGCCCACTGGTTGTTGACCACATTGAGGATCACCGGGGCGCGGTAAACGTGGGCAAAGGTGAGGGCGGTGTGGAAGTCCGACTCGGCGGTGGCTCCGTCACCGATCCACGCCGAAGCAATCTTGGTATCGCCCTTGATCGCCGAGGCCATGGCCCAGCCGACTGCCTGCACGAACTGGGTCGCCAGGTTGCCGCTGATGGTGAAGAAGCCGGCTTCGCGCACCGAGTACATGATCGGCAACTGGCGGCCCTTGAGGGGGTCGCGCTCGTTGGACAGCAGTTGGCAGATCATCTCGACCAGCGATACGTCGCGGGCCATCAGGATGCTTTGCTGGCGGTAGGTCGGGAAGCACATGTCGGTGCGGTTCAGCGCCAGCGCCTGGCCACTGCCGATGGCTTCTTCGCCCAGGCTTTGCATGTAGAAGGACATCTTCTTCTGGCGCTGGGCGACCACCATGCGGCTGTCGAAGATCCGCGTCTTGAGCATGGCGCGCATGCCTTGACGAAGGATCTGTGGGTCGATGTCTTCGGCCCAGGGGCCTTGCGCATCGCCTTGCTCGTCAAGCACGCGGACCAGGCTGTAGGACAGGTCGGCAGTGTCGGCAGCATCGACATCGATCGCGGGTTTACGGGCTTGACCTGCGTCATTGAGGCGCAGGTAGGAAAAATCGGTCTGGCAGCCTGGCCGGCCGGTGGGCTCGGGCACATGCAAACGCAGGGGGGCGTACTCGTTCATGCTTTTTACGCTCGCTCGGGTATTTGTTTTTGTGAGCTCTGAAGCGGCCGCCGCTGAGTACCGGCTTGTGACTGGTAAGTCAGCGTCACCTACATCTTAGTGGGCCGGCAGGAGAATTTTTCTCTCAAGTTGATTGCCTTTGCTGAGCGGGGCAGATAAACATTCCGCATAAACACAAAAAACCGGTGATTTTGTCTTATGCGCAAACTCGATCGTACTGATATCGGCATTCTCAACAGCCTGCAAGAGAACGCCCGCATCACCAATGCCGAGCTGGCACGCTCGGTGAACCTGTCGCCCACGCCGTGTTTCAACCGGGTGCGGGCCATGGAAGAACTGGGGGTGATCCGCCAGCAGGTGACCTTGCTGTCGCCTGAGGTGCTGGGGCTGGATGTGAATGTGTTTATCCATGTCAGCCTGGAAAAACAGGTGGAGCAGTCGTTGCATCGGTTTGAAGAAGAGATCGCCGAGCGGCCCGAGGTGATGGAGTGCTACCTGATGACCGGGGACCCGGATTACCTGTTGCGGGTGCTGCTGCCGAGCATCCAGGCGCTGGAGCGGTTTCTCGATTACCTGACGCGCTTGCCGGGGGTGGCCAATATTCGATCGAGTTTTGCCCTGAAGCAGGTGCGCTACAAAACGGCGTTGCCGTTGCCGGCCAATGGCATGACCTTGCGGGAGTAGGGGGCTGTGCCGG
>NZ_JBQENN010000016.1:24000-100227 GCF_052044625.1 Pseudomonas sp. 22515 | reverse complement strand
CCCGCGAAGAGGCCGGCACAGGCACCTCTATAGGCTGCTTGATATTTTAAACACCCGCAGCCTATGTTGTTGTCAGCCTACAACAACAAGGACAAGCGTCATGAGCACCGCTCAGCTCCAGGGCATCGATGAAATCGAATGCGTCACTCCCGACCTCAACGGCGTCCCGCGCGGCAAGGTGATGACCGCCGACGGCTTCCTCGAAGGCCGTCGCCTGCAGATGGCCCGGGGTGTGCTGCTGCAGTGCATCATGGGCGGCTACCCAGCAGCGAAATTCTACGGCAGTGATGACGGCGACCTGGCACTGGTGGCCGAACCCAGTCAGGTCCACCGCCTGCCCTGGAGCGATGACGGCCGCGCCTTGGCCATCTGCGATGCCAACGAGCTGGATGGCCGGCCCTCGGCACTGTCCACCCGGGGCCAGCTGAAGGCCGTGATAGCCCGCTATGCGGCACTGGGCCTGGCGCCGGTAGTGGCAACCGAGCTGGAGTTCTTCGTCTTTGCCCCCAACACAGACCCGCAGCAACCCTTCCTGCCGCCTGTAGGCAGCGATGGCCGCCGCGAGCTGGGCCATTCGGCGTTCAGTGTCAGTTCCAACAACGGCCTGCGCCCGTTCTTCAAGGAGGTGTACCACTGCATGGCCGCGCTCGGCCTGCCACGTGACACCTTCATGCACGAAATGGGTGTCAGCCAGTTCGAGATCAACCTCCTGCACGGCGACCCGCTGCTGTTGGCCGACCAGACCTTCCTGTTCAAGCACCTGCTCAAGGAAGTGGCGCTCAAGCATGGGCTGACCGTGGTCTGCATGGCCAAGCCGCTGGCGCGTACGCCCGGCAGTTCCATGCACATTCACCAGAGCCTGGTCGAGGCCGGCAGCGGGCGTAACGTGTTCAGTGACGAGCAGGGCCTGCCGACAGACACCTTCCACCATTTCATCGGCGGGTTGCAGGCGTGCATGGCCGACTTCACCGCCCTGTTCGCGCCCAACGTCAATTCCTACCAGCGCCTGTGCCACCCCTATGCCTCGCCGAACAATGCGTGCTGGTCCGAGGACAATCGCGCCGCTGGCTTGCGCATTCCGGCCAGTGCACCGGTCGCGCGACGGGTGGAAAACCGCCTGCCTGGGGCCGATGCCAACCCGTACCTGGCCATTGCTGCCAGCCTGGCCGCCGGGCTGCATGGCATCGAGCAGCGCTTGCAGCCATCGCCAGCCATCCAGGGCGAATTCGAAGTGCCCGAGCACCTGAGCCTGCCGTGCACGCTGCACGCGGCCCTTGAAAGGCTCAAGCGCAGCACGCTGGCGCGGGAACTGTTCGGCAGCGAGTTCATCGAAGGCTACATTGCCAGCAAGACGCTTGAGCTGAGCGATTTCTTCGACGAGATCACGCCGTGGGAGCGCCGGGTCCTGGCGGCACAGGCCTGAGCGCGACACAACCTGCACCGGGCACGCCCCCGCAATGCCAAATAGCTGTCGGGGGGCCTGCGCCAGGCGGTTTTTGCCTTTATGCTGCTAGCACCCAAAACTGCCACCTGACCAGGGAGCTCCACGGGACGTATGCGAAATGTATGGAAGCCGTTTCAGTCGTTGTATTTCGCCGCGCTGATGATGTTGATCGGCTCGGGCCTGCTCAGCACCTACCTGGCCCTGCGCCTGGCTGCCGACCACGTCGACAGCCTGTGGGTGGGTGCGTTGATGGCGGCCAACTACTTTGGTCTGGCGGTTGGCGGCAAGGTTGGCCACCGGCTGATCGGACGGGTAGGGCACATACGCGCCTATGCCACCTGTGCCGGTATCGTCGGCGCTGCGGTGCTCGGTCATGGCCTGACCAGCTGGCTGCCGGCCTGGGTCGGGCTGCGCGTGATCGTCGGCCTGGGGATGATGTGCCAATACATGGTCATCGAGAGCTGGCTCAATGAGCAGGCCGATGTGAAACACCGGGGCGCGGTGTTCAGCGGCTACATGATTGCCTCGTACCTGGGGCTGGTGCTTGGCCAGTTGATTCTGGTGGTGCACCCGCAGCTCGGCCCTGAGCTGCTGATGCTGGTGGCGATGTGCTTTGCCCTGTGCCTGGTGCCCGTGGCGATGACCCGGCGTATTCACCCGGCGCCCTTGCGCCCGGCACCGATGGAGCCGAAGTTTTTCATCAAGCGCGTGCCGCAGTCGCTCAGTACGGTTTTGGGCTCGGGGCTGATTGTCGGCTCGTTCTACGGTTTGGCGCCTTTATATGCGTCAAGCCAGGGGATGAGTACCGAGCAGATCGGTCTGTTTATGGGTAGCTGCATTTTTGCCGGCCTGCTGGTGCAGTGGCCGCTGGGCTGGTTGTCTGACCGTTATGACCGGGCGGTGCTGATTCGGAGTGTGGCAGTGGGGCTGGCGCTGGCGGCTGCGCCATTGGCAATACTGCCCAGTGTGCCGCTGGAGTTGCTGTTCGGTATCGGCTTCCTGATCTCGTTGCTGCAGTTCTGCCTGTACCCGCTGGCGGTTGCCTTTTCCAATGACCACGTGGAAAGCGAGCGCCGGGTATCGCTGACGGCGATGCTGTTGGTGACCTACGGTGTGGGTGCATGCGTCGGCCCGCTGGCGGCAGGGGTTCTGATGAAAGTGCTGGGCGCGCAGATGCTGTATGCCTTCTTCGTATTCTTTGCCTTGGTGCTGGTGTGGCGTATTCGGCCGAAAGCGGTTACCGGCCTGCATCAGGTGCAGGACGCACCGCTGGGCCACGTGGCGATGCCGGCGGCCGGTTCGCCGTTGTCGGCGGCGCTGGACCCGCGGGTGGATGAGCAGACGGTGCAGGACGTGATGCAGGCGCCGGTGGCGGCTGAAGATACCGAGGATGAAGAGAAGGGCGCGCAGCAACAGGCGCCTGAGTCGGAAGAGGTCAGCAAGTCGGTGTAGGAGCGGGTTTACCCGCGAAAAGGCCAGCCCAGCAGAAACACAAATGAAAACGCCACCTCAGCAGGTGGCGTTTTCTGTTTTACCGACCGACGATCAATAATCGTCCTTGTCGAACCGCCGCGCTTCACGCTGCAGCTGGTACACGAAACTCTCGATCTTGCGCTGCGCCTGGCCGCTCAGGTTGTGGAAGCGTACGCCGGCAAAAGTGGTGTTGATGCGCTCTTCATAGTGCAGATGACGCAGCTCGACCATGGTGTCCACCAGGCCCAGTGGGTTGCCCGCCTTGAAACGCTCATACACCTGGCCCAGTTGCAGGCGGTCTTCGACATTGCCTTCAAAGCGCAGTTTGCAGCCAGTGGCCGAGATATCCAGCAGTTTGCCTCGCATGGCGCCGTTGCCCTTGAGGTGAGCACCGTCGAGGATGATGTCGACCAGCTGCGATAGCTTCAGCGCGGCGCGGAAGGCGTTGCGGCGCTGGTGATAGGTCATCTCTTGCGGCAGGGCGCCGCTGTAGCAGCGGTGGCCGTCAACTTCGCTGATTTTCAGGGCGTGATCGCATTCCCAGGCGATGCGTACACCATCGTGGAAGCCTTCGACACGGAAGTGCTCGCCGTTTTCGATGAATTTCTCGCCGTCACGGGGGATCATCTCATCCAGTGCCAGGGTGTTGCTTTCGCGGTCCACGTGCACCACATAGCTCTGGAAGCGCTGGCTGCGGTCATGGAAGGTGATGATCAGGGGGTCGTGGCTTTCCTGCAGCTGCCGCAAGTTGGCCGCAATCTCCAAGGGGGTGCTCAACACCTTGGGTGGTTGCGGGGCATCGGATTCATTGAACACAGCTTATCGTTCTCCAGGCAAAAGCGACACACGCAAGTAACGGCATTTTGCCACTATGTTCTGTGCCTTGATAGAAAAATCACACTTGGCTGAGCGCGCGCGGCTTGGCCAGCGGCGAGGTGCTGCCACGGCTGTCGTAGAGCGAAGGCGAGTCGCCGCCCATGAGGATCCGGATCTGGTTGTTGGTGACGTGTTGCTGCACCTGGATGATCCGGCCATTGGTTTCGTTAAGCTGTTGGCAGGCTTGCATCAACTGGCTGATCACGTCCAGTTGTTGCAGGATCAATTCACCGTTAGGCGATTGGGCCGCCACAGCCTCCACGCCGGCGCGATCTGCGCTCAGGCCAAGGCTGGTGAGCAGGTTGTTGCGCCGCAGGCCTTGCTGCTCCAGCAACACGATCAAAGACTGCTTGCGGGCCAGGATATTTTCCAGTGGCGCCATATCGCGGCCATGCAGGGCTACAGACTCCTTCTGCAGAAGGTCGAGCAGTTCCTGCATCGGGGCAATGTCATCTTCGATCAGTTGCAGCAAGGTGGTGTCGTGCATGGCTAACTCTTGGCTTTTCAGGCGTCCGTGAAGTCAGCGCGCCGTACGGTCAGCGCTGGGCTTCGAAATCAAGCAGTTTGCTGGCGACCCGGCCGGCATCGACCTGGTAGCTGCCGTCGGCGATTGCCTGCTTCAACTGGGCCACACGGGCGCTGTTGACCACGGGCTCGTCGCGCAGCTTGTCGCTGATTTTCTGCAACTGCTGTGCCTCCTGGCTGAGGTGTACCGCCTCTCCGCTGGCGCTGGTGTCTTTCACCGCTTCCTGGCTGGCTGCCGGTTTTTCGGCGCTGCCGGACGCGGTGTTGCCGCGCACGCCGCCCGTGACGGACGGAGAGTTATTCAAACGACTGAAGTCGATGACCATGATCAGAAACCTCTGGGTATTTGGACGCTTGCCTTGTTTTCGGCCAACCCGATATAAACTTTAGGCACAAATGCATTGCCGCCTGTCGGCAAGCCCGCGAACCCGTGTTCTGACACAGTTTAGGAAAAGCGGTTCCTCACTGCCAGCGCAATCTGGTAGCCAGCCTACATACTGACCTCGACCTGGCCCGGGCCGGTCACCCTGGCCTTGACCACGCGTTTTGAATTGAGGTTGCGTACCCGGATCTGCTCGCTCAGGCCGCCCTTGCTCAGGGCTTCGCCCGGCATGCGCACACTCAGGCTGCCACTGCGGGCGATGATCACCACCTGGTCACCCTTGCGCACCACCTCGGCCTGTTCCAGGTGTTGCGGGGTGAGCACCTGGTCGATCACCGTGGGACGCAGCATCTTCATGCCCACCGCCTGGTCCAGCTCGGTCAGAAAGCCCTGGCCCAAGGTGCCGACATCGCGCTCGCGCAGGGCCACGTCACCTTCGCCGACCGTGTTGTCGCGCTTGAGCGGGCGGGTCACCACCACCACGTCGCGGAAAAGTCGCACGGTGGCCGGCACAAAGACTGTCCACGGTGCTGCGCCGTTGCAACGTATCCGTACCGTCACCCGGCCCAGCGGCTGGGCCGGGCTTTCCAGTGAGGCGTCCAGCTGCTGGCTGCACAGCGGCATGCGCAGGCGTGGGTCCAGCGGGTTGACCTGGATTTCATAGCGGCCGGTAGTCTGGGTGGTGGACAGATAATCTTCAACGGTGAATTCAAGAAACCCTTGGGTGACACCGATAAGCTGTTCAGGCAAGGTGAACGCGTTCGCCACCGTGCGAACGCCGGGCATCAGCAGGCACAGCGTGGCCAGCGGGCCAGTCAGCAGGCGTGTCAATCGTCGGGAAAATGTCGTTTTCGTGTGCATGACACTCAAAAAAGCAAAGCCCGTGCCGACTCGCTACCTGAGTTGCAACGAAAGGCTGAAACGTTAAGGAGTCTGGCATGGCGGGTGTTATGGATTCGGTCAACCAGCGCACGCAGCTGGTGGGGCAGAATCGCCTGGAATTGCTGCTGTTCCGCCTCAATGGCGAACAGCTTTACGGCATCAATGTGTTCAAGGTCAGGGAAGTACTGCAATGCCCTGCGCTGACCCTGCTGCCCAAGGCGCACCCTGTGGTGCGTGGCGTTGCCAATATTCGCGGGGCGACCATCCCGATCCTCGACTTGTCGATGGCCACCGGGTTGCGGCCGCTGCAGGAAGACACACGCAACAGCTTCGTGATCATCACCGAGTACAACACCAAGACCCAAGGTTTCCTGGTGCATTCGGTGGAGCGCATCGTCAACATGAACTGGGAAGAGATCCATCCGCCACCCAAGGGTACCGGCCGTGATCACTACCTCACCGCGGTCACCCGGGTTGACAACCGCATGGTCGAGATCATCGACGTGGAGAAGGTGCTGGCCGAAGTGTCGCCGTCGTCCGAGTCGGTATCGGCCGGTGTGATCGATGCCGAAGTGCAGGACAAGGCGGTGTTGATGCGAGTGCTGACCGTCGACGACTCGTCAGTGGCGCGCAAGCAGGTCAGCCGGTGCCTGCAGACCGTTGGGGTCGAGGTGGTGGCGCTCAATGATGGCCGTCAGGCGCTGAACTACCTGCGCCAGCTGGTGGATGAGGGCAAAAAGCCGGAAGAAGAGTTCCTGATGATGATCTCGGACATTGAAATGCCGGAAATGGACGGATATACGCTAACCGCGGAGATTCGCAGCGATCCGCGCATGCAAAAATTGCACATCTGCCTGCATACTTCGCTTTCCGGGGTGTTCAACCAGGCAATGGTCAAGAAGGTCGGCGCCGATGACTTCCTGGCCAAGTTCAAGCCGGACGACCTGGCCCAACGGGTGGTCGACCGGATCAAGGCAGCGCATTGAAGCAGCCGGGGGCATGCCCCCCGGCACCAGTGATTGAAAAGAGGCGGCAGTAGTGTCTACGGGTAATTTGGATTTCGAACAGTTCCGGGTCTTCCTGGAGAAAGCCTGTGGCATCCTGCTGGGCGAGAATAAGCAGTACCTGGTTTCCAGCCGTCTCAACAAGCTGATGGAACAACAGGGCATCAAGAGCCTGGGTGAGCTGGTGCAGCGCATTCAGGCCCAGCCGCGCGGCGGTTTGCGCGAGCAGGTGGTCGATGCCATGACCACCAACGAGACCCTGTGGTTTCGCGACACCTACCCCTTTGAGGTGTTGAAGAACAAGGTGATCCCCGAGTTCATCCGCAACAACCCCGGCCAGCGCCTGCGCATGTGGTCGGCGGCCTGTTCGTCGGGGCAGGAGCCGTATTCCATCTCGATGGCGATCGACGAGTTCGAGCGCAGCAACCTCGGTCAGTTGAAGATGGGGGCGCAGATCGTCGCCACCGACCTCTCCGGCACCATGCTGACCAACTGCAAGACCGGCGAATACGACAGCCTGGCGATTGCCCGTGGGCTGTCCCAGGAGCGCCTGCAGCGCTACTTCGACCCCAAGGGGCCGGGGCGTTGGGCGGTCAAGCCAGCGATTCGCAGCCGTGTCGAGTTCCGCTCGTTCAACCTGCTCGACAGCTATGCCAGTCTGGGCAAGTTCGACATCGTGTTCTGCCGCAATGTGCTGATCTATTTCTCGGCGCAGGTGAAGAAGGACATCCTGCTGCGCATTCACAGTACCCTCAAGCCAGGTGGCTACCTGTTCCTCGGCGCCTCGGAAGCGCTGAACGGCTTGCCGGACCATTACCAGATGGTGCAGTGCAGCCCGGGGATCATCTACCAGGCCAAGTAAGCACGAAGGCCGGTATCGAGAGGTGCCGGTCTTTTTGTTTGCCTATCCACTGTTCCTGCCGAGCTCCCCGTAGGAGCGGGTTTACCCGCGAAGAGGCCGGCCCTGCTGGTCAATCTCCACCCGCCGTTCACCGTTGCTGCCGCTACCGTATTCGCGGGTAAACCCGCTCCTACGACGGATCGGGGGTGGACATCGGGCGGTGGTTGGGCACAGGCCGCGTGTAGGAGCGGGTTTACCCGCGAAGAGGCCCGCACAGGAAAACACTGACGTCAATTTTTTGTTTTGCCGCTTTTGCCGCCCATCAATTGCCGCTTTTGTCACCTCAGGCGGAAGGCCTTTGCCGCTTTTCTGGCATCAACCTGACAGTACTGCGCCGCAATCCCCCCTAAACACGGGCTTTTCAGTGGTTGGCACAGCCCTTGCTATACCTTGCTCAACGAAATTCCGGTCAACCTCTGAAGGTTTCCCCGACATGAGCATCAGTTTCGACAAGGCGCTTGGTATCCACGAAAAGGCCCTGGGCTTCCGCGCCCAGCGCGCCGAGGTGTTGGCCAACAATATCGCCAACGCCGACACGCCCAATTACAAGGCGCGTGACATGGATTTTTCTTCGGTGCTCGCCGCCGAGACCAGCAAGCAGCAAGGCGGCCGCTTCGCCATGGACCGTACCAACAGCCGGCACATCGAAGCCGAAGGCCTCGCCATCGCGGCTGACGATACCCTCAAGTACCGTACACCGTTGCAGCCCTCGATCGACCAGAACACCGTGGACGCGCAGATCGAGCAATCGAACTACACCGAAAACGCGATTGGCTTCCAGGCCAGCTTCACCTTGCTCAACAGTAAATTCAAAGGGCTGGTTTCCGCCCTGCGGGGAGAATGACCATGTCCCTTTCCAGTGTCTTCAACATTGCCGGTAGCGGCATGAGCGCACAGAACACGCGTCTGAACACCGTGGCGTCCAACATCGCCAACGCCGAGACCGTGTCTTCGAGTATCGACCAGACGTACCGCGCCCGTCACCCGGTGTTCGCCACCACTTTCCAGAATGCACAGGCCGGCAGCAGCCAGTCGCTGTTCGAAGACCAGGGCGAGGCAGGGCAGGGCGTGCAGGTAAAAGGCATCGTCGAAGACCAGAGCACCCTTGAAGCACGCTACGAGCCGAACCACCCTGCGGCGAACAAGGACGGCTACGTCTACTACCCGAACGTCAATGTGGTCGAGGAGATGGCGGACATGATCTCCGCCAGTCGCGCGTTTCAGACCAACGCCGAACTGATGAATACGGCCAAGAGCATGATGCAGAAAGTGCTGACCCTGGGGCAGTGATAAGGAATTCAGACCATGGCAATCGATACTAACGGTGTAAACCTCAATGACGTGCTGTCGGCGTCGGGCGTGGGCACCAGCACCAAAAAGACCACGGACACTGCATCCAAAACCGGCAACGATTCGCTCGGCAAAGATGCCTTTCTGCAGCTGCTGGTCACCCAGATGCAACACCAGAACCCGCTGGACCCGCAGGATAACAGCGAGTTCGTTGCCCAGTTGGCGCAGTTCAGCAGCCTGGAAGGTATTACCTCGCTGAACGATTCGGTCAGCTCCATCACCAGTGCCATGGCCTCGTCCCAGGCGCTTCAGGCGTCGTCGCTGGTAGGGCGCTCGGTGGTGGTTCAGAACGACAAGGCTGTGGTTGATACCGCTGAAAGCTTCAATGCCCAGTTCGTTGTGCCTCAGGCAATCAGTGAAGCGAAGATCACTATCAAGGACAAGGATGGCAACACGGTCAAGACCATCGAGTTGGGTGAGCAGAAAGCCGGTTACGCCGACTTCATCTGGGACGGTACCAACAACAGTGGCGAGAAAGTGGACCCGGGCACTTACACCTTCACCGCTAGCACCACAGTCGATGGCGAGGCGGTGCAAATGAGCACGCTGTTGCCGGCCAAGGTAACCAGCGTCAGCTTCAGTGCCTCAGGAGAAATGGTGCTCAACCTTGCCGGTGTAGGCAAGGTCTCCCTCTCCGACGTGCAAACCATCGGTATCTAAGGCCCGCTAGAGCGGCAAAAGGAGCGAATTCATGTCTTTCAATATCGGCCTTAGCGGTCTGTACGCAGCCAACAAACAACTGGATGTCACCGGCAACAACATCGCCAACGTCAATACCACGGGGTTCAAGGCCTCGCGTGCCGAGTTCGCGGATGTTTACGCGGGCGCCAACCGTCTGGGTGTGGGCAAGAACCAGGTGGGCAATGGTGTGCGGCTGGCAGCCATTTCCCAGCAATTCACCCAGGGTGATGTAAACACCACGGGCAACGCGCTGGACATGGGTATCCAGGGTCAGGGCTTCTTCGTGCTGTCTGACAACGGCTCGAAGGTTTACACGCGGGCGGGTTCTTTCCAGCCCAGCAAGGACAACTTCGTCGAGACCTCCGATGGCCTGCGCCTGCAAGGTTACATGGCGGATGCCACCGGCAAGATCCAGAAAAGTGGCCTGACCGACCTGAAAATCGACACATCGGCATTGCAGCCCAAGCCGACCTCGTTGATCGATCAGGGTATCAACCTGAACTCCTCGGCGGCCTCGATTCCTTTCCAGGTGTATGACAACACCAAGCCGCCAGCCATGGCTGCATTCGACCCTGCGGACCCAAGCACTTATCAGCGCTCTAGCACCAGTACCGTGCTGGATGCTGACGGCGTAGAGCACGAAGTGCAGCAGTACTACCGCAAGACCGATACCAATGAATGGACCATGTACACGCTGGTCGATGGTCGAAACCCGTTTGATCCAGCCAGTACCACCCCGCTGGCCGGCACCATCAACTACAACAGTGATGGCACCATCAGCTCCATGCTGGCCGACACCACGGGTGTGCCAAGTGGGGCGTCGTTCACTGTCAGCAATGGTGCATTTGCCATGACCGGCTGGGTGCCGGCCGCTCAGGATGCGAATGGCGACTGGGTTGCCAGTGGCGCGGCAGGTACTGACCAGGCGCTGGGTGTTACCTCGCCTGCCTTGGTGGCGAACAAGCCGTTCGACCCTTCTGACGATTCGACCTATACCCGCTCGTTCCCGACCAAGGTGTATGACAGCCAGGGCAACGAACACACCATGGAGCAGTTCTACCGTAAGACGGGCACCAACGAGTGGACCATGTACACGCTCGTTGATGGGCGCAACCCGTTCAATCCGGGGAGTACGGAGCCACTGGTGGGCACGATCGCATTCAACAGTGATGGTTCGGTCAACTCGATGACAGCCGACAATACGGGGCATCCGGTGGGCACCTCGTTCACGGTCGTCAACAATACCTTCAGCATGATTGGCTGGGTGCCGGCAGCCGAAGATGCTTCAGGTAACTGGAGTGCCAATGGCGCGGTGGGCGATGCTGCCGGCATGAAAATGTCGATGGCCAGCACCACCTCCTACAACACTGAAACTGCGCGCATGTCCCAGTCTCAGGACGGTTATGCCACGGGCATCCTGTCCAACCTGAGCATCGACGCGACAGGTGTATTGTTCGCCTCCTTCAGCAATGGCCAGTCGCGCGCCATTGGCCAGGTAGCGCTGGCGAGTTTCGCCAACGAGCAGGGGCTGCAGCAAATCGGCAGTACCCGTTGGACCGAGACCTACAACTCTGGCATTCCGGGTATCGATTCGCCGAAAACCGGTACTTTGGGTGCGATCGAGTCCAACTCCCTGGAAGGTTCCAACGTCAACCTGACGCAGGAACTGGTTGATCTGATCAAGGCGCAAAGCTACTACCAGGCGAATGCCAAGACCATTTCGACCGAAAGCACCGTGATGCAGACCATCATTCAGATGACTTGATCGTCATCGTTCGAGTGAGTGCAGGCGAACCCCTTTCTCGTGAAGGGGTTCGTTGTTTTTGCAGGAGGGGTGATGAAAAGGCTGTTTGTCGGAATGCTGCTCGCCTGCTGTCTTGGGCAGGTGCAGGCGGCGCCAGCGCCATACTGGCGATGGGAAAGCCTGGTAGATGGGCGTCTGGTGTGTTCGCAGTGGTCGCCAGGTGAAGGCTGGAGACGCTTTGCCGGGCCCTACAACAATGCGCGTTGCCGTGACCTGCCGTAGGCACAGGTTTGCCTGCAAATGAAACCTTTTTGCCGCCAACGGCAAAACAGCGCCGGATAACCGGCGGCCGTCGCTGCGCGGGCTTTCTCAACTGCCCGTATTCATGGGCTTTTTCCTGCTTTTGGCAAGTTGGTTCGGAACTTGCTTTAGCCCCTGTAGAGCAACGGCGAACGGCAAACGGCCGCCAGTGCAATGGAGGATGATTGTGGACAAGATGCTTTATGTGGCCATGACCGGGGCCAGCCAGAACGCGCTGGCGCAGAAGGCTCATGCCAACAACCTGGCCAACATTTCGACCAATGGTTTTCAGCGTGACCTGGAGCAGGCGCGCTCGATGCCGGTGTTCGGTGACAGCTTTCCGGCGCGTGCCTTTGCCATGACCGAACGCCCAGGCACCGACTTCAGTGAAGGCCCGATGGTGGAAACCGGCCGTGACCTGGATGTGACTGTGAGCGGTAACGGTTTTATCGCCGTGCAGGCGCCAGATGGCAGCGAAGCGTATGTGCGTACCGGTAGTCTGAACATCGACGCTCTCGGGGTATTGCGTACCGGCAACGGTATGCCTGTGCTTGGCAACGGCGGCCCGATTGCCATCCCCCCCGAGCAGAAGGTCGAAGTCGGCTCCGATGGCACCATCAGCATCCGTTCCATGGGTGAAGACCCGCGCGTGATGGCGGAAGTCGACCGCATCAAGCTGGTCAACCCCGACACCAAAGGCCTGACCAAGGGCCAGGACGGGCTGATTCACACCTCGTCCGGCCAACCCGCGGATGCCGACGTCAACGTGCGGGTGGTTTCAGGTTTTCTGCAGGGCAGCAACGTCAATGCTGTTGAGGAAATGACCTCTGTACTGGCGCTGTCCCGCCAGTTCGAACTGCACGTCAAGATGATGAACGCAGCCAAGGAAGGCGACGAAGCCATGGCGCGTGTTTTGCAACTCGGCTAACCACATTTGAACGGGTGCCGTAATTCAGGCGCACGAGGAGAACACTAAATGCTTCCGGCTCTCTGGGTCGCTAAAACCGGCCTGTCCGCACAGGACACCAACCTGACGGTCATCTCCAACAACCTGGCCAACGTCTCGACCACCGGCTTCAAGCGTGATCGTGCCGAGTTCCAGGACCTGCTGTACCAGATCAAGCGTCAGCCAGGCGCGCAGTCTACCCAGGACAGCGAATTGCCGTCGGGCCTGCAGGTCGGTACCGGTGTGCGCATTGTCGGCACGCAGAAAAACTTCCAGACCGGTAGCTTGCAGACCACGGAAAACCCGCTGGATATGGCTGTCAATGGCCGTGGTTTCTTCCAGATCCTGCAGCCTGACGGCACCGTCTCCTACACCCGCGACGGTACGTTCCACCTGAACTCCGATGGCCAGATCGTCAACGCCGATGGCTTGGCGCTGGAGCCTGCCATCGTGGTGCCGAACGATGCCCAGACCTTCACCGTCGGGCAGGACGGCACCGTGTCGATTACCACCGCCGGCAACCCGGCTGCGCAGGTTATCGGCAACATTCAGACCGCCGACTTCATCAACCCGGCTGGCCTGCAGGCGATGGGTAACAACCTGTTCCTGGAAACCGCTGCCAGTGGTGCACCGCAGGTCGGCACTCCGGGCCTCAATGGCTTTGGCACTACCCTTCAGCAGACGCTGGAAAACTCCAACGTCAGCACGGTGGAAGAGCTGGTGAACATGATCACCACCCAGCGCGCCTACGAGATGAACTCCAAGGTCATCTCCACCGCCGACCAGATGCTGTCGTTCGTTACTCAGCAGCTCTAAGCCCTGTCGCTTTGTTACACCCGTGAGGTTTGCATCATGAATCGTCTGTTGTCCGTGTTCGCCCTGGGGGGGGCGGTGTTGCTGGCAGGTTGCGTCGCACCGACGCCTAAGCCCAACGACCCGTACTATGCGCCGGTGTTGCCGCGCACCCCGTTGCCGGCAGCGGCCAACAACGGTTCGATCTACCAGGCCGGTTTCGAGCAGAACCTGTACAGCGACCGCAAGGCGTTCCGGGTGGGTGACATCATCACCATCACGCTCAATGAGCGCACGTCCGCCAGCAAGAACGCGGGCTCGCAGATCGCCAAGACCAGCAAGACCGACATCGGCCTGACTTCGCTGTTTGGTACCACGCCCAACACCAATAATCCGTTCGGTGGCGGCGACCTTTCGCTGGAGGCCGGTTACAGCGGCGATCGCGCCACCAAGGGCGACAGCAAGGCCACCCAAGGCAACACGCTGACCGGTTCGATCACCGTCACCGTGGCCGAGGTGCTGCCCAACGGCATTATCGCCGTGCGCGGCGAGAAGTGGCTGACCCTGAACACCGGCGAAGAGCTGGTGCGCATTGCCGGCATGATCCGCGCTGACGATATCGCCACCGACAACACCGTGCCGTCCACCCGTGTGGCCGACGCCCGCATCACCTACTCCGGCACCGGTTCGTTCGCCGATGCCAGCCAGCCCGGGTGGCTGGACCGCTTCTTCATCAGCCCGCTTTGGCCTTTCTGAGTACGGATGACCATGTTCAACGTAAGGCAGCTGATTGCCACAACCCTGCTTTTGTCCTGCGCCTTCGCTGCCCAGGCCGAGCGTCTGAAGGACATTGCCAGCATCTCTGGCGTACGTTCCAACCAGTTGATTGGTTACGGCCTGGTGGTGGGCCTCAATGGCACGGGTGACCAGACCACCCAAACGCCGTTCACCCTGCAAACCTTCAACAATATGCTGTCGCAATTCGGCATCAAGGTGCCGGCCGGTTCCGGCAACGTGCAGCTGAAGAACGTTGCCGCAGTGTCGGTGCATGCCGACCTGCCACCGTTCGCCAAGCCGGGCCAGGTGGTGGACATCACCGTGTCGTCGATCGGTAACTCGAAGAGCCTGCGCGGCGGCAGCCTGTTGATGACCCCGCTCAAGGGTATCGACGGCAATGTCTACGCCATTGCCCAAGGCAACCTGGTCGTGGGCGGCTTTGATGCCGAAGGTCGTGACGGCTCGAAGATCACTGTCAACGTGCCGTCGGCCGGTCGTATTCCGGGTGGTGCCAGTGTCGAGCGTGCGGTGCCGAGCGGCTTCAACCAGGGCAATACCCTGACCCTGAACCTCAATCGCCCCGACTTCACGACCGCCAAGCGCATCGTGGACAAGGTCAACGACCTGCTTGGCCCCGGCGTGGCCCAGGCCGTGGATGGTGGTTCGGTGCGAGTCAGTGCGCCGATGGACCCAAGCCAGCGCGTGGATTATCTGTCGATCCTCGAAAACCTCGAAATCGACCCGGGCCAGGCGGTGGCCAAGGTCATCATCAACTCGCGTACCGGCACCATCGTCATCGGCCAGAACGTCAAGGTGTCGCCGGCGGCGGTGACCCACGGCAGCCTGACCGTGACCATCACCGAAGACCCGATCGTCAGCCAGCCGGGGGCCTTCTCCAATGGCCAGACTGCCGTGGTGCCACGCTCGCGGGTCAATGCCGAGCAGGAAGCCAAGCCGATGTTCAAGTTCGGCCCAGGCACCACGCTGGATGAAATCGTCCGCGCGGTGAACCAGGTGGGCGCAGCGCCCGGCGACCTGATGGCGATCCTCGAAGCCTTGAAACAGGCCGGCGCCTTGCAGGCCGACCTGATCGTGATCTGAGGACGGCGCGGATGAACAGCAAAAGCCTGGTTTCCGGCAGTGCCGACAGCGGTGCCTACACCGATCTCAATCGCCTGAGTTCGCTCAAGCATGGCGACCGCGACAGCGATGCCAACGTGCGCAAGGTAGCCCAGGAGTTCGAGTCGCTGTTCATCAGCGAAATGCTCAAGGCCTCGCGCAAGGCAAGCGACGTACTGGCCGACGACAACCCGATGAACACCGAAACGGTCAAACAGTACCGTGACATGTATGACCAGCAACTGGCTGTGAGCATGTCACGCGAAGGTGGTGGTATCGGGCTGCAGGATGTGCTGGTGCGCCAGCTGTCGAAGAACAAGGCCAGCCAGGCCAGCACCAGCCCGTTTCCACGTACCGAGGGCAACGCCCCGGCGCTGTGGGGCAACAAGGTGGCCGAGCCCGTGCATGCCACCCAGTCGACCGCCACCCGCAACGACGTCGCTGCACTCAACGCGCGTCGTCTGGCGCTGCCGAGCAAACTCACCGATCGCCTGCTGGCCGGCATTGTGCCATCGTCGGCCACCGCAAATACCGCCACTGTGCCTGCCCGTGACGGCCAGCAAGTGGCCAAGGCCTTCGCCGTGCCGGACAACGGCCTGCGCATTGTCGGCCGCGCCGTGGCCCAGCCGCCGCTGGCACCGAACAAGGCCTTTGGCGACAGCGATGAATTCGTCGCCACCATGCTGCCGATGGCCGAACAGGCGGCCAAGCGCATTGGTATCGATCCACGCTACCTGGTGGCCCAGGCTGCACTGGAAACCGGGTGGGGCAAGTCGGTCATGCGCAACACCGATGGCAGCAGCAGCCACAACCTGTTCGGCATCAAAGCCACTGGCAACTGGGACGGCGGTGAGGCGAGGGCGATTACCAGCGAATACCGTGATGGCCAGTTCGTCAAGGAGACGGCAGCGTTCCGTTCGTACGATTCCTACCAGGACAGCTTCCACGACCTGGTGAGCCTGTTGCAGAACAATTCGCGCTATCAAGATGCGGTGAAGGCCGCCGATAAACCAGAGCAGTTCGTGCAAGAGTTGCAAAAGGCCGGGTACGCCACCGACCCGAATTACGCCAGCAAGATCTCGCAGATCGCAAGACAGATGAAGTCGTACGAGCACTACGCAATGCTCGGTACTGCAACGAAACTTTAAGGGCATGGAACCATGGCGAGTCTGATCAACATTGGTATGTCGGGGCTGGGTGCCGCGCAATCGGGGATGTACACCCTCGGTAACAACATCGCCAACGCCGATGTCGAAAGCTACTCGCGCCAGCAGAACGTGCAGAAGACCAAGGGCGGCCAGCAGGTCGGTCAGGTTTTCATCGGCAGTGGCACCACGCTGGCGGACGTGCGCCGGGTGTACAACGCGTTCATCGAGAACCAGCTGCGCACGACCACCTCGCTGAGCAGTGAGGCGTCCTCGTACCTGGATCAGATCACGCCGCTGGATACCTCGCTGTCCAGTAGCGATACCGGTATTACCGCCGCGCTGCAGAGCTTTTTCACCTCCATGCAGGATGCGGCGGCCAAGCCAACCGAAGATGCTTCGCGCCAGCTGTTGCTGACCAGCGCACAGTCTCTGGCCAAGCGTTTCAATACCTTGTCGTCGCAGTTGAATCAGCAGTTGAGCAATATCAACAGCAACATGACGGCGATTACCGACCAGGTCAACAACCTGACCAAGACCATCGCCGGGTTGAACGAGCAAATCGCCCGCGTGGGTGCTGTTTCCGGCCAGCCCAACGACTTGCTGGACCAGCGTGACGGCGCAGTGCGTGAACTGAACAAGCTGATCGGCACGGACGTGGTCGAGCGTGACGGCACCTACGATGTCTACCTCAAGAACGGTCAGGCGCTGGTGCTGGGTAATACTACCCAGACGGTGGGTGTGGAGCCTACGGCGAGCGACCCGGGCCGTTTGAGCCTGGTGCTCAACCGTGGCTCGACCAAGATGGATATCACCAGCAGCGCTACCGGAGGCGAGCTGGGTGGGTTGATCCGTTACCGCAGCGAAACCCTCGACCCTGCGCTTAACGAGCTTGGGCGTGTGGCCTTGGTGGTGGCAGACCAGATCAATAGCCAGTTGGCCCAGGGTATCGACAAGGATGGCAATTTTGGCGCCACCCTGTTCGGTGACATCAACAGCGCCAAGGCCATGAGCGAGCGTAGCGTCGCCAAACTGGGCAACAGCATCGGCTCCGGTAACCTGGATGTCAGCATCAAGGACACCGGTAAACTGACCACCAGCGACTACCAGGTGACTTTCACCAGCGCGACCGGCTACAGCGTGCGCAAGTTGCCGGAAGGCACCGAAATGGGCAGTTATGACCTCAATGACACGCCACCGCCGGTCATCGATGGCTTTACCCTGTCGCTCAATGGCGGCGGTTTGAGTGCTGGCGACAGCTTCAAGATCACCCCCACTCGCAACGCGGCCGCCAATATCGAGACGGTCCTCACCGACCCCAAGCGCCTGGCGCTGGCGTCACCACTGACGGCCACCAATGGTGCCGGCAACAAGGGCACCGGGGTGATCACCCAGCCGACCCTGACCTCGCAACTGGATATCTACGACGCCACGCAGCGTTCGCAGCTGCAGTCAGGCCTGAAAAACTCCACCCCGGTCAAGCTGGTGTTCGGTGACGAAACCACTTCGCCCCAGGCTTACAAACTGTACGACGCCAAGGGTACGGAAATAGGCAGCGGCACCATCGTGCCGGGCCAGGCGAACAAGCTGCAGCTGTCGGTGCCGATGGTCGATGGCAGCGGCAATGCGACCGGTAGCAGCTTTACCTTCGAAATGAGCGTTTCCGGCGCGCCGCAGAACGGCGACAGCTACACCGTAGCGCTGACGGGGGCAGGCTCGGCCGATAACCGCAATGCCCAGTCGGTGATCGACCTTCAGACTAAATCCACGGTTGAAGTGGGGGCCAACGGCAAGGGCATCAGCTTTACCGATGCCTATGCCAAGCTGGTTTCAAACGTTGGCGGCAAGGCTGGCCAGGCGGAAATGGACAGTGATGCCACCAATGCGCTGCACAGTTCTGCGCTGGATAGCCGCAACAGCCTTTCCGGCGTGTCGGTCGATGAAGAGGTCGGCAACCTGGTCAAGTTCCAGCAGTACTACACCGCGTCGTCGCAGATTATCAAGGCGGCACAAGAAACCTTCACCACCTTGATCAATGCTCTTTAAGGAGGCGTAGACCATGCGCATTTCCACTTCGCAGTTCTACAACAGCAACAGCGCCAACTACCAGCGCAGCTTCTCCAACCTCGACAAGACTCGGCAAGAGGCTTCTGACGGCATTCGGGTGCGTCGGGGGGCTGACGACCCGGTAGGTGCGGCACGTCTGCTGCAACTCCAGCAGCAACAGAACATGCTCGACCAATACACCCGCAACGTTACCAATGTGCGCAACGCCCTGGGCACCGCAGAAAGCACGCTGAATGCGATTGGCACCATCCTGCAGCGCGTCAATGAGCTGGCCATCAGTTCGGGCAACGCCGGTTTCACCGATGCAGACCGCAAGGCCAATGCGACCGAGCTGGCGTCGCTGGAGGATCAGCTGTTCTCGTTGATGAACAGCAAGGATGAAAGCGGTGCGTACCTGTTCTCGGGGTCCAAAGGTGATACACCGCCTTATGTGCGAAACGCTGATGGTACTTATACCTATCAGGGCGACCAGGGCAAACTGAACCTGCAAGTCGGTGACATGCTTACCCTGGCAGCTAACGAGACAGGCTACGATGCCTTCGAGCAAGCGCTCAATACAAGCCGTAGCGAAACCAGCCTGGTGTCGCCGGCCACCGACGATGGCCGGGTCAATTTGTCCAATGGCCAGGTGAGCGGTAGCGCGACGTATAACGACCGCTTCCGCAGCGGCGAGCCGTACACCATCGAGTTCACCAGCAGCACGCAGTTCAAGATCACCGATGCCGAAGGCAAGGACGTGACGCTGGAAGCCAGCCAGGGGGGCACCTTCGACCCCAATGGCAAGAACACTACGATCAATTTCCGAGGTGTTGACCTGCGCCTGGACATCACCCTCCAGGAGGGCGATGCAGCCGACCCTGATGCGGCCATTGCCGGTCATGTCTTTAGCCTGAGCTCGAAGGCAGATGAAATCAGCGGCACCCGTAGTGCAGGCAACAGCTCGTCGGCCCAAGTGACAGGCGCGACCATCACCGATGCGCAAAAGTACAAGTCCGCATTCCCTGAGGGTGCTGTACTGAAGTTCACCAGCGCTACCGAGTTCGAGCTTTACGCCTCCCCCGTGAGCGCCGACAGCAAACCGATTTCCAAGGGCACGCTCAGTGGCAACACGGCGACCGCCATGGGGGTCGAGTTCACGCTTTCGGACACGCCGAGCGCGGGCGACAGCTTTGGCATCAAGGTCGACACGCATCAAACTCAGAACGTCCTCGATACCATCAGCCAGTTGCGTGCGGCACTGGCCACCCCGGTCGATAACGACCCTGCGGCCAGGCAGAGTTTCCTGGCATCGCTGGACTCGGCGATTGGCAACATCGCCAGCGCCACCAACCAGGTCAGTTCCTCAATATCGTCGATTGGCGGCCGTGGCCAGGCGATCGATGTACAGGTGGAAACCAATGAGGCACTGAGTGGCGAAAACGCCAAGACCCAGAGCTCGATTCGTGAGAGCGATCCGGCCGAGGTGATGATTCGTCTTCAGATGCAGTCCAACATGTTGCAGGCCTCGTTGCAGGCGTATGCCAAGATTGCCGGTCTCTCGCTGGTCAATTACATCTGATGTTCGCGGGCATTTGCCCGTCATGACGCAAGGACAGGCCGGCCAGGGCTGATAACGACCGGCCGGTTCGCCCTTCTGAACGCCTGCTTGTTCCCAAGCGCACCGCCCCTCCATCAAGGTCGTCATCGTGTCAGAGCAGCCACTCGTCAGCATCGCCATTCCTGCCTTCAATGCCGATTTCTTTCAAGCCACCTTGGTCAGTGCGCTTGGCCAAGACTACCCCAACCTGGAAGTCGTCATTTGCGATGACAGTGCTGGTGTGGAAATCGAGGCTATCTGCCAGGCGCTCGGCAAGGGTACGGCGGTGCCCGTGCGCTATACCCGCAACCCGGTTCGGTTGGGTTTTGCACGTAACCTACAAGCATGCCTGGAGCAGGCCAACGGGGCGTTGGTGAAGTTTCTGTGTGATGACGACCTGTTGCTCGACAGTTGCATCAGCCGGCAAGCACAAGTGCTGACGCAGTGGCCCCAGCTCAGCATGGTGATCGGGCAGCGCCTGCTCTGGTCTGCTGATGACATCCTCCTGCCTTCCCGTGCGCTCAACAGCGTGATTGCGCCGCAAAGTGCCGTGCTTGTGGGTACGGACTTGCTGGCCAGCATCGCCGAGAATGTCCCGAATCTGTTCGGCGGTATCAGCCATGTGCTGTTCCGTCGGGCCCAGGTGCTGGAGTACCTGCCGCAACTGGTCCAGGGTGGCCAGGGGTTCGCCGCACGACTGGACCTGGCCTTGTATGCATGTCTGTTGCGCCGCGGGCATCTGGCGAGCCTGGAGCGCATACTGAGTGTGGAGCGCATCCACCCAGGCCGGCTCAGTCATCACTCCAGCATGACCGAGGCCTACAGGCATGAAACCGAATGGCTGCAGCAGATGCTGGCGGCGCGCACCGGCGAGTCGGCGCCGGCCAATGGCTGGGTCCGTTACCTGCCGCTGGAGGCTTACGACCCTGAGGCCGACCAGGCCTGGGAGGAGTTGGACATCCGCCGCTTCCATGCCGGCCAGGTCGCCAATTTCTCGCAGCAGGTAGGCACTCACGCACTCAGCTTCACCGAGCTCTATGCCGAATGGCTGGCCTGCCGCAACCTGTCTGACGGGCAGTTGCGGTTGCTGCCAAAGCGGATCGAACAGTGGCCAGCACAGCCCGGCATCGTTCCGATCGTAACCTGTCGCGAGGGCGATGAAAGCGCACTGCGTGCCACCCTGGACTGCCTGGCTGCACAATCCTATGCCGCCAGCCAGGTGTTGGTGCTGGTGCCTGATTGCTTCGACAGGGTTGACGCGCCAGGCGTGCACTACCTGGCCTTGAGCGGTAGTGGGTACGCTCAACTCAACCAGTGGCTGGCAGATACGCGCGTAGCCGACTGGGTGCTGCTGTTGCGTGCCGGTGATCGCCTACGGCCGCATGCGCTGGTCGTCATGGCCGAGCGTATGGCGCTGCGCGCCGAGAGCATGTGCCTGTACACTGATGAAGACACCTTTGGAGCCCTGGCACCCGGCAGCCCGATTTTCAAGCCGGACTTCAACCTCGATTTGATGCGCAGCGTGCCCTATGTGGGCCGTACCCTGGCATTCAAGCGTACGGCGCTGCTGGCACTGGAAGGGTTCGACACCCAGTTCGAGAGCCTGGCGCCACAGGACCTGCTATGGCGAATGGTCGAGGCTCATGGCTTGCACGTGGTAGAGCATGTCGCGCAGATGCTGGTGCAGTGCCAGTGGGGGTACACAGACTGGATGGGCGAGCCGGCAGGGCAGGCTGAGGCGGCGCGCGTGGTCGAGGCGCACTTGCGTCGCATAGGCGTCGACGCTTTGGTTGAGGGGGCTGCCGGCAGCTTGGTTACGCGTGTGACCTATCGGCATGAGCAGCAGGCTAGTGTTTCGATCCTGATCCCCGCAGGGGCCAACCTGAATGCGCTCAGGCGTTGCGTCGAGTCGCTGTTCCAGTACACCGAATACAGCCAGTTCGAAGTGCTGGTCATCGCCAATGGCGACGAGCCGCAGGCTGTCACCGAGTGGTTGGCGGCGATGCGTGGCCTGGGCAGTGACCAGTTGCGCGTCATCGATGTTCAGGCGCAGGGCAGGGCGGCGATCCTCAATCAGGCCAGTCAGCATGCTCATGGAGCTTACTTACTGTTGCTCGCACCGGAGTGTGCGCTGTTTGAACCGCGCTGGCTCACTACCTTGATGAGTCAGGCGCAGCGTCCCGAGGTCGGCCTGGTGGGGCCGGCGCTATGCGGCAGCAACGGCGAGCTGGTTTCTTCCGGCCTGGTGCTCGGTCTTGGCGGCGGTACAGCAGGTAGCCCATTCTCGGGCAGCTTCCTGACAGCCGAGGGTTACATGGGGCGCCAGCAGTTGGTACAGAACTGGAGCGCACTAAGCCTGGATTGCCTGCTCATTCGCCGGACACTGTTCGAGGAGCTTGAGGGGCTGGACACCTCGGCCTTCCAGGTCGCGTTGTTTGACGTTGACCTCTGCCTGCGTGCGCGTGAAAAAGGCTTCCTGTCGGTGGGGACACCCTTTGCTCGCGTCATGAGGCTAGCGGGTGCTGCTGCTGTCGGGCTGGCTGACGAGCTTGCCAGAGCCGACCGGGACGTTGCTTACGACCGTTGGCTGAGCCGCATTGCCCGGGACCCGGCCTACAACGACAACCTGAGCCTCAAGTTCGCCAACTTCAACCTCGAACCAGGCCTGCGCAGTGGCTGGGACCCCTTCATTGCCCGTGCCATGCCGTCAGTGCTGGCGTTGCCGATCAATACAACGGCAGTAGGGCATTACCGGGTAATTCAGCCATTCACCGAACTTGAGCGGGCGGGCTGGATTCAGGGGCGGGTCAACCATGTCTCACCAGGCATTATCGAGCTTGAGCGTGAAAAACCCGATGTGATGATCCTGCAATGTCGTTACATGCCGGGCAACATCAGGGAAATGGCGCAGTTCAAACGCTTTTCGCATGCGCGGATGATCTACGAGCTGGACGACTACATCATCGATCCGCCGAAAAAGAACGACCATGCCCGCAACCTGCCCAGCAATCTTGCGGAGTTGGTGGCCCAAGGCATCGGGCAGTGTGATCGCTTGGTGTGTTCGACCGAGCCGCTGGCTGATGCGTTATCCAGCATGCATCAGGACATACGCGTAGTGCCCAACATGTTGTCCGCCGCGCTGTGGGCTGGCCTTTCCAGTCAGCGTCAGACCAGTATCCGGCCGCGAGTCGGATGGGCGGGTGGCACTAGCCATCGTGGTGACCTGGAGCTGTTGCAAGAGGTAGTGAAGGCGCTTGCCAACGAGGTTGACTGGATCTTCTTCGGCATGTGTCCGGACCCCTTGCGCCCCTATGTGAAGGAGTTTCACAAGGCGGTTCAATTGGCGGACTACCCGCGTAAGCTCGCCAGCCTCAACCTCGACCTGGCGTTGGCACCGTTGGAGCAGAACCTGTTCAACGACTGCAAGAGCAACCTGCGCTTGCTGGAGTACGGTGCGTGTGGTTTCCCGGTGATCTGCAGCGACACCAAGGCCTACGCCGGCTACCTGCCATGTACCCGGGTCAAGGACAACACCACCGAGCAATGGCTGGACGCGATTCGCATGCACCTGGCTGACCCGCAGGCCAGTTACCGTCAGGGTGATGCGCTGCGCGAGGAAGTGCTGCGTGACTACATGCTGATGCCGCACCATTTGCAGCATTGGGCCAACGCCTGGTTGGCAGACTGAACGTTGGCGTGGGGTGATGCCCGCGCCTGATTGACAATTGGACAGGTGCAATATGATCGATACCGCAATCGGCTCGCGCAATGATGTGACCGTTGTTTTGCTGGGCGAGGATCAGGCGCACAGCCGCGTCCGCGCGCAGCACTACTACCAGCAGGCTCAGGTGCCCTGTGTGGCGTTTGACTTGCCGCCTGGGTCGAGTTCGGCTGGGTTCGTTCAGGCCCTCGCGGAATGTCTGGCGGGGCTCGCCACGGCTTATGTGGTGCTGGCGCTGGATACCGACTTCGTGCTGGCCTCGTCTCTGGACAATGCAGCGGCGTGTCTGCACGCGCAACCTGGGGTGGTGGCTGCGCAAGGCCAGTTGTTGGGCTACAGGCCTGCGAGTGGCAAGGTCGAGTACTACCGGGTAGGTTCGGCATTTGCACCTGCCCTTGCCGAAACCGCTACAGCCAGGCTTTTGCAGTACGCCCAGTCTGGGCAGCAAGCCTGGCGTGCGGTCATGCGTGTGTCGACTTTGCAAGCCGTGTTGATGGCTTTGCCAGACAGCCTGGATGCGCCTGCCGTGCGTGTGGCGATGTCCCTTGCAGTGTTGGCTCAAGGGCCGGTTGCACACCTGGCCCAGACCGATGTGGTGAGTGAGCATGAGCCCGCCGGCTACAGTCCGGTAGAGCGTGAAGAGCGCCTGACTCAGCTGGTACGCGGCCTACGCCAGTGGGACGCTGAGCTGTATCGGCTATGTGGTGACGAACAAGGCTTCACGGCCCTCAACCGGTTTGTGCGCAGCACCTACGATCTGAGTGCGGCGTCGTTGATCTTCACGTCCAGCTGGCGCAGTGTTATCGATGACCCTGAGCGGTTGTTCGAGCCACATCAGGACGTACAGCTGCCCTATTACAATGGCGCCCTGTTTGCACGGTTGACCGAGCTTGAGTTTCTCTGCCACGCATGGCCGACCAGCCCGCAGCAGCAACGTGCGCTGGAAGGGATCTGGGTGCAGCAGCGTGACTTGCTGCAAGCGCACCCCAACGATACTGCTGAAAGCCTGAGCCACCGCTATTGGCAGGCCTTGGCGTTGAGCCTGTTCAACCGCGAGGTCTGCCATCTGCTGTTGTCCACGCTGGACAGGGCAGAGGAAGCTGCGCATGTTCGTGAGCTGACGGATTGGCTGGCACGCCTCGAACAGGTCCCGGGTATCCATGAGCAATGCCGTTTGCAAGGTACTCCGTCGGGTCAGGTGATCGATGCCATCGCTGCCGCTACACCGGATGAGGCGGGGCGCCAGCGCGTGCTCCGGTACCTGGCAAAGCACCCGGCCGAGCAGATCGCCTTCGTGGTTCTCGATCTTGAAAACGACGATCAAGCGCTTCAGGCTACGTTCGACAGCCTGCTTGCCAGCGGCATACGCAATTTCAAGCTGCTAGTGCTCAAGGCTGGCAAGCCACCGGCCATCACCACGCCGCGCGACACGCTGCATTTCATTCAGGTCAGTGACAGCAATTGGGTGAATCACCTGAATCAGGCGGTACGACAGTTGCCGAGTGCCTGGCTGATGCTGCTGAGTGCTGGTGATGTGCTGCTTACCGGAGGTCTGTTGCGCCTGTCGGTGGAGCTTGTCGACGCCCCGGCCTGCCATGCCATCGCCGCCAATGAAGTCCAGCGTGACAGTCAAGGGCGTTTGCACAGCGTCGAGCGCCCAGGTGCGGACCTCGATCTGCTGCGCAGTCAGCCTGGGTTGATGTCTCGGCATTGGCTGGTACGTCGCCAGGCGGTACTGGACCTGGGTGGGTACAGTGAAACCTGCCGCGAGGCGCTGGAGCTCGACCTGCTGTTGCGACTGGTAGAGGCCCAGGGCTTGAGCAGCCTGGCGCACATGGCCGACTATCTGGTAATCGGTGAGCAGGGCGATAGTGCACTGGATGAGGAAGCTGCCAAGGTGGTTGGTCGGCATCTGACGCAATTGGGTTATCGCGCGCAGGTGAAGATACAGGCAAATGAAGGGTTGTCTATCGACTACCGCCATTCGTCCACGCCGTTGGTAAGCGTGCTCGTCGCGAGTGAAGGCGATGCCTCGCAGCTGCAGGCTTGCCTGCGGAGCGTGCTGCAGCGTACCCGTTACCCACGCTATGAAGTGCTGGTGGTGTGTGCCGAGCACGAGGTTGCGGCGCTGCAGCCGTTCGCCGGCAAGGTGCATGTTCTGGTCGGTCAGCCGGGCGGGTCGCGCAGCCAATGGCTGAACCTGGCGGCGAGCCAGGCACGAGGGGCTTATCTGGTCCTGGTGTCTGAGCGCAGTCAGGTCATTACCCCTGCCTGGATCGAGGCGCTGCTCAATGAGGCTCAGCGCCCGGAAGTGGGTGTGGTCGGTGCTTGCCTCGAGGGGGGCGATACTGCGCTTCTGCATGCAGGTTATGCCTTGCTGCAGGGGCCGCAGGTGGCTTCGCCCTGGCAGGGCATGAAGCCGCTAGCGAGTGCTGAAGCCCGGTGGCCATTGGCAGTGCGCGGTTGTCAGGCGGTCAGTGCCGACTGCCTGATGGTGAGCAAGGAGGTGTTCGAGCATTGCGCGGGTTTGCAGGTTGCCCAAGGTGCCGATATCGACTTGTGCCGGGCCGTTGTCGAGGCCGGGCAACTGGTGGTCTGGACGCCGCAAGCCAGGCTGCTGCTCAGCGCCCTGCCTGAAGCGGATCGTGCGTTGGCGCAGGCGCTGTTCGATCGCTGGCCCTCGGCCTTCAGCGAGCAGGCTGCGTCGTCCTTAGGCTGGCTGGAACAGGTTGAATAGGTCGAGGCGGATTATTGACAGGGCTGCAAGCTGACATCGCAGCCCTGTGGTGCCTGTTTCGACACTACCCGCGAGCCCGGCCGTTCAAGGCCGGCTCCACGCTTGAGCGGTATCTCCCGCTGCACGCGCATTTACCTTGCCCGGTCAGGCTGATTGGCAATCTTTTTGCTAGACAACGGCAACGTACTGAATTGGTCAGTATTTTGTCAGCCCGCTATGGGCGTCAGCCTGTCAAGGTGTGTCGACAATGAAAGCAGTCATCCTGGCCGGTGGCCTGGGTACCCGTATCAGTGAAGAGTCGCATCTGCGCCCGAAACCGATGATCGAAATTGGTGGCAAGCCCATCATTTGGCACATCATGAAAATCTACTCCCACCACGGGATCAACGATTTCGTGATTTGCCTCGGTTACAAGGGCTATGTGATCAAGGAGTACTTCGCGAACTATTTCCTGCACATGTCAGATGTCACCTTCGACATGTCGGAAAACCAGATGCATATCCACAACCGTCATGCCGAGCCTTGGCGAGTCACGCTGGTGGACACTGGCGAGAATACGGCAACTGGCGGGCGCCTCAAGCGGGTACGCGATTACGTTGGCGACGAAACCTTCTGCCTGACTTACGGCGACGGCGTTGCCGATGTGGACCTGCCAGCCCTGATCGATTTCCACAACCGCCATGGCAAGCTGGCGACCGTCACTGCCGTTCAGCCGCCCGGGCGTTACGGTGCACTGGATGTGCGGGGTGAGCAGGTGCATGGCTTCCAGGAAAAGCCACTGGGCGACGGCGGCTGGATCAATGGTGGCTTCTTCGTGCTCGAACCTGGGATCTTCGACTATATCGAGGGCGACGCTACCACTTGGGAATATGAGCCGATGCGTGCCTTGGCGCAGGATGGCCAACTGATGACCCACGTGCACCGTGGCTTCTGGCAGGCCATGGACACGCTGCGCGATCGCAGTTACCTGGAAGAGCGCTGGAAGGCCGATGAAGCACAATGGCGCATCTGGTCATGAGCCGTAGCTTCTGGTCGGGGCGTCGGGTTTTCCTGACAGGGCACAGCGGCTTCAAAGGCGGCTGGCTAGCCCTTTGTCTGCGGGAGATGGGCGCCGAAGTGTATGGCTACTCGCTGGCCCCCGATACCTCGCCCTCGCTTTATGGCAGCGCCAGGCTGGCTGAGTGCGTGGCTGGCGAGTTTGCCGATGTTCGTGATGCTGACCGGTTGCTGCGCAGCGTTGCGGCATTTCGCCCCGAGATTGTCCTGCACCTGGCCGCGCAGCCGTTGGTGCGCGAGTCCTATCGCAGCCCGGCGCAAACATACGCCACCAACGTTATCGGCACGCTCAACCTGCTTGAAGCCGTACGGAAGTGCGACGCGGTGCGTGCCGTACTGGTTGTCACCAGTGACAAGTGCTACGAGAACCGCGAGTGGCAATGGCCATACCGCGAGCAGGATGCCTTGGGGGGGCATGACCCCTACAGCAGCAGCAAGGCGTGCGTCGAGCTGCTTTGCGCCTCATGGCGCGAGTCATTCCTGCGCGAGCGCGGTGTGGCGCTTGCGACAGCGCGTGCGGGCAACGTGATCGGTGGTGGCGACTGGTCAGCAGACCGGTTGCTGCCCGATATCCTGCGTGCCTGGGAAGCCGGGGAGTCGGTGACCTTGCGCTATCCCGATGCCGTGCGCCCGTGGCAGCACGTACTCGACCCGCTTGAGGGCTACCTGCTGCTGGCCCAGGCGTTGATCGCGCGTGGTCAGGACGTGGCAGAGGCCTGGAATTTCGGCCCTGACAGCGGTGGGACGGCAACCGTGGGTGAGTTGGTCCATGCCATGGCGCAGTTGTGGCCAGGCGAAGCGGGTTGGTCTGTCGACCCGTACGTGCAGCCCCATGAAGCAGGCTTGTTGACCCTTGACTCCTCCAGAGCTCGCCAACGCTTGGGCTGGCGGCCCAAGTGGGGCCTGAAGCAATCGTTGCGTCACACCCTTGAATGGCATCGCGCCTGGCGCGATGGCCAAGACATGCAGCAATACTGCCGCACGCAAATAGCGGCACACGAAGGTGAGTTCAATGACTGATCAAACGGCGCAGCAGTTGCGCCAGCAAATTACCGAGCTCGTTGGCCGTTATGCCGAGTTGGAGCTGGCCGCGCCCGTTTTTGTACCTGGCCAGCATGCGGTTCCGCCCTCTGGCAAAGTCATTGGCGCACCCGAACTGCAAGCCATGACCGAAGCGGTACTGGACGGCTGGTTGACCACCGGGCGCTTCAACCAGGCATTCGAAAAACGCCTGGCACGCTACCTGGGGCGGCGTGGCGTACTCACCGCCAACTCCGGCTCTTCGGCGAACCTGTTGGCGTTTTCCGCCTTGACTTCGCCACGCCTGGGGGATCGTGCCATTCGTAAGGGGGACGAGGTGATTGGCGTGGCGGCGGGTTTTCCTACCACCGTCAACCCGATCCTGCAATTTGGTGCCGTGCCGGTCTTCGTCGATATCGAGATGGGTACGTATAACGTCGACCCGGCCTTGATCGAGGCGGCAATCAGCCCGCGGACCAAGGCGATCATGCTGGCCCACACGCTGGGCAACCCGTTCAACCTGGCCGTGGTACGAGAATTGTGCGACCGCTACGGTTTATGGTTGATCGAGGACTGCTGCGATGCGCTCGGCGCCACCTACGATGGCCGCCAGGTAGGCAGCTTCGGCGACCTCGGTACGCTCAGCTTCTATCCGGCCCACCATATCACCATGGGCGAGGGCGGGGCGGTTTTCACCGATTCTCCGCTGCTCAAGCGTATCGTCGAATCGTTCCGTGACTGGGGGCGTGACTGCTATTGCGGACCAGGCGAAGACAATACCTGCAGCAAGCGTTTCTGCTGGCAGCTGGGCGACCTGCCGCAAGGTTATGACCACAAGTACACCTATTCCCACCTGGGCTACAACCTCAAGATCACCGACATGCAGGCTGCCTGTGCGTTGGCACAGATGGACCGGGTGGACGATTTCATCGCTGCACGCAAGCGTAACTTTGCCTGGCTCAGCGAGCGCTTGTCCGGGTGTGTGGAGCAGCTGATCCTGCCACATGCCACCCCCAACAGCGACCCGTCCTGGTTCGGCTTCCCGCTGACGCTGCGGGATGGTTGTGGCGTCGAGCGGCTGGATCTTTTGCGTCATCTCGATGCGCAGAAGGTGGGTACTCGCCTGCTGTTCGCTGGCAATCTTACACGACAGCCCTACATGAAAGACCAGCAATACCGGGTAGCCAGTGACCTGACGGTGACAGACAAGATCATGAAGGACACCTTCTGGGTCGGTCTGTGGCCAGGGCTTGGCGAAGACCATCTTGAGCATGTGGCCGACAGCATCGAAGCCTATGTACGGAGGCTGCGTTGATGGGCGTATTCGCGTGTGAACGGTTTGCCGGGCGCGGCCGCAGGTTGTTCGCCCGAGCCAGCGTCGCACGCCCGTCGTTGCCACATCCAGGATGCAGCTTGTGAGCACTCAGCACTATCCGCCATTGCACGTTGTGTCGCCGCGCCCGTATTACATCGTTGCGCCCGCCTACCGGCATAACTCGGCCGGTATCCGGGTGATGCACATGTTGTGTCACCTGCTGAACCGGTGCGGCCAGGATGCCTACCTGTACAGCTCCACGACCAACCCGATGTGGCACACCCCGCTGCTCACCAATGAGCTGAGGCAGCAGCATGAGCAGGCCGGGCGCCAGCCTATCGTGGTGTACCCGGAGGTGGTCTCGGGGAACCCGACCAACGCACGGTCGGTAGTGCGTTACTTGCTCAACGTGCCAGGGTTGATCGCAGGGGATACGGAGTTTGCCGACTCGGAAATGATCTTTGCCTACGGTGAGCATCTGCTGCCCAAGGGGGCAGGGGCTGAGCGCATACTGTTTCTGCCGCCGATCGACACGTCGCTGTTCAACAACCATGGCAACCCCTATGACGGCCATCGCAAAGGTTGGCTGATCTATCCGGGGCGCCATACCCATGCACTTCAGGAACACCCCGAGCTGGCGGCGAGGTGCACGCTCATTACCAACGAATGGCCAGCCACCCCTCGGGAAATGGCTGAGCTGTTCCGGCGCAGTGAGGGCATTTATTGCTTCTCTTCCACCGCAACTGCGCTGGAAGCGATGTTGTGTGGTTGCCCGGCCGTGGTGCTCAAATCGCCCTTTTTCGATGGTACGCCGCTTGGTATTGGCGAGTTCGGCACACACGGGCTGGCCTTCGAAGACACGCCTGAGGCTATCGAGCATGCCCGATCGGGTTTGGCCATCGTTCAGCAAAAGTACGCTGACTTGCAGGGCCGGTTCTGGGAACAATTGGCCAGTTTCATCGAACAGACCCAGGCCATGCCTTGCACAGACCTGCAACCAGATGCCATGCAGGGGGCAGGTCGGCCAGATGCACAGGTTGCCCAGTGGCTGCGGTCCCGTCGCCCTACTGATGCCCAGGCAGAGCTGATCGCCCGGCGTCTGGAAGACAGGCGCGTGGATTTGCCCTGGTTCGATTTCGTCATCATCCCGGACGGCCCGCCAGCTGCGGTCGAGGCGACGCGCAAAAGCCTGCTGGGGCAGATGTATCAGCAGGTCGCCGTCCACTTGCCCGCTGATTGCGAGCTTGCCACGCTTAACCAGTTGGTCCTGCAACAAGGGACCGGGCAGTGGCTCTGCTTTGTGCGTGCGGGTACCACGTTCACACCATTCGGGCTGTTGATGCTCGCGCTGGAGCTGCTCGACGGCGACCAGGTGCGTGCGGTGTATGCCGATGAGCTGGTTACCACCCCACAGGGCACCCAGCATGCACTGCTGCGCCCCGATTTTAATCTCGACATGCTGCTGGCCAGCCCGGCCCAGCTGGCGCGGCATTGGTTCTATCGTCGCGAGGTATTCCTCGGCGCCGGCGGTTTCGACCTGGCCTGCGCGGGGGCGGCGGAGCTGGCGTTGCTGTTGCACTTGATCGAAGATGCCGATGGCCTCGACGGGTTGGCTCATGTCTGCGAGCCTGTGTGCATTTCGCCGGGCGAGGCGCCTGTTCACAGCCCTCAGGAACAGGCGGTGCTGCTGCGCCATTTGCAGCGGCGCGGCTATACCCAGGCGCAGGTGCGCATGCACCGGCCAGGCATTCATCGCATCGATTATGGTCACGCCGAGCAGCCATTGGTTTCGCTGGTTGTGCCATGCGGCGGGCGTCTCGATCACGTACAACGCTGCGTGCATGCGTTGCTTGAAAAGACCCGTTACCCCCACTTCGAGATTTTGCTGGTAAACGATGGCAGCGGGAGCCCGGCTACCCGAGCCTGGCTGGCTGGCCTTGTGGCGCGGGAGCAAAACCGGGTCAGCGTGCTGAGTGACGCGTCGGTACGTGACCATGCCTCGGCCTGTAATCTGGCGGCCAGGCATGCGCGGGGCGAGTACTTGGTGCTGCTGCACGAGGATACTGTGGTTGTGCACGATGACTGGCTGGATGCTTTGCTCAACCACGGCCAGCGCCCGGAAGTAGGCATTGTCGGCGCCAGGTTGATGCATCCCAATGGCATGGTCGAACAGGCTGTGCAGGTCCTGGGCTTGAACGGCCCTGGCAACTCGGCGTTTTCCGGGCTTGTGCAGGATGAGGGGTACATGCGCCGGCTTGAGCTGGATCAGAACCTGAGTGCCGTGTCTGGCGCTTGTCTGCTGATTCGCCGGGCGCTTTACCAGGGTGTGGGTGGAATGGACGAGCGCCTGACGCAGCGCACGGGTGCCAGCCTTGATCTATGCCTGAAGGCGCGGCAGGCTGGTTATCTTACGGTGTGGACCCCCCATGCTGTGTTGGTGTGCGAAGGGCAGGGTGGGTGTCTGCCTGCCGAAGCGGTCGAGGCCGAACAGGAAACGGTGTATGGCAGGTGGCTGCCTGTCATCGCCCGCGATCCGGCCTACAACCGCAACCTGTCTTTGCAGGGGGCGGGTTTTGAGCTCGAGACTGACCCGGGCCTGACATGGAACCCCCTGAGCTGGCGTCCGTTGCCCGTACTGTTGAGCATGCCGGGCGAACTTGCCGGCGCCGCTCGTAGCCGAATCGTCGATCCTGCCTTGTCCATGAGTATTGCCGGCCTGGCTGATGTCCGACTGGCCTTGCGGCCTTATCTGCCCGCCGAGGTGGAGCGGTTGCAGCCCGACAGTTGGGTCATGGGGCGGCCGGCAAACGACGCGCAAATTCAGGCGTTACGTTGCAACGCCCGGTTCTCCCGCGCATTCAAGGTGGGTGATGTGAATGCCGACTTACCTGGCCTGGCTGAAGACGATATTGCAGGTGCGCTGCGGTGGTCTGTCGGCGTTGTGGACCGGCTGGTAGTGCCAACCCAGGCTTTGGCTGAAGCGCTGCAAGGCTTCTGCGCCGATATTCGTGTCGTGCCGGATCGTCTGCACCCGGCCCGCTGGGGGGCGTTGGCCACTCGACGGCAGCCAGGTAGTCGCCCTCGTATAGGGTGGGTGGGTGAGCAGTTCGACGCCCGCGTTCAGCGCCTGATGCTGGAGATCGTTCAGGCCATGCGTGCTGATGTGGACTGGGTCTGTCTGGGTGAATGCCCGCCCCAGTTGCAGCCCTACCTGCGCGAGTTACATGGCCCGGTGCCCTACGATGACTACCCGCAAAAGCTCATGTCGCTGGGGCTCGACCTGGCGCTGGCACCTCTAGGCGATGGCTGGCTTGACGCGTGTCGCAGCAATGTGCGGCTTCTGGAATATGCCGCGTGCGGCTATCCGCTGGTTTGCAGTGACGTGTTGCCCTATCAAGGGTTGCCCGTGACCCGGGTCAGGAACACGGCCGGTGACTGGGTCAGTGCTATCCAGGCGCACCTTGCCGAGCCTGCTGCTAGCGCAAGGGGCGCGCAAGCACTGCGCGAGCAGGTGCTGGCACGGCACATGCTGGATGAAGGGTATGCACGCCAATGGCTTGACGCCTGGCTGCCAGGTTGAGGGCAGACCACACACTGAGAGCGAACAGTCAACCATTCCAACAGCCGCCGGGCACGTCCCAAGGCGGCGTGTACTGCCGGCATCAGCCGCACATAAAACACAGCATGCCTTGGGGTCAAATCGACCTGGCCCACGGCAACCAGGGGAGTATCCGGTGAAAACCATTAGTCAGCGTGACAAAGATCTGTTTGAAAACCTGTTCGTACTGGAGCTCGCCAACAATCATTGGGGCAAGCTGGAGCGCGGGCTGAAAATTGTCCGCGACCACGGAACGATCGCGCGTTACAACAACGTCAAGGCTGCCATCAAGCTGCAGTTTCGCGATGTCGATGAGTTCATTCATCCTGATTTCAAGGGTACCGCAGACCTTCGCTATGTGAAGAAGACCGAGGACACTCGCCTGACCAAGGCAGAGTTTGCCCGCATGGTGGAAGAAGTCCGCAACCTGAGCTGCATTCCCATGGCGACCCCATTCGACGAAGCCTCGGTCGACCTGTGCGTCGAATTCGACATGCCGATCATCAAGATCGCCAGTTCCGACATGAACGACTGGCCGCTTATCGAGAAAATCGCGTCCACCCGCCGGCCAACCATCATTTCCACGGGCGGCGCATCGGAAAAAGACCTGGACGATATCGTTCGCTACTTTGAAAAGCGTGATATCCCGCTGGCCATCAACCATTGTGTTTCGCTGTACCCCAGCGAGGACGACGAGCTGCAGCTCGACCAGATCGACTACCTGCGCAACCGTTACCCTGGGCATGTCATTGGCTTGTCTACCCATGAGTACCACGACTGGCACTCGTCCATGCTCATTTCCTACGGTAAAGGTGTACGTACCTGGGAAAGGCACATTGATATCCAATACCAAGGTGTGCCGGTTTCCAACTACTGCTCGCTCCCTGAGCAATGCGATACCTGGTACAAGGCCTTCCACAAGGCCAAGGAAATGTGCGGGGGTGTCAGCGGCACTCGACGCATCATTTCGCGTAAAGAAACCGAGTACCTCAATGCACTCGTGCGCGGTGCCTATGCACGTCGGGACCTGTCGCCGGGCTACGTGCTGAACCGGGACGAGTTCGAAAAGGACTTCTACCTTGCAATCCCGCTGCACAAAGGGCAGCTGTCCTGCCGGGAAGTGATGAACGGTGAAACGCTGCTGCAGCCGATCAAGGCAAACGAACGCCTGACCATCGACCACATTGACGGGCCTTACAGTGAAACCCCGGCACTGAAAGAACTGATCCTGGGCCGAGGGCTGTGATGATGGCGACCGTATCCCAGCAAATTGCGCAATGGTTAGTTCAGCAAGGGGTCGAACAGGTTTTCACCGTCACCGGCGGCGGTGCCATGTTCCTCAACCAGGCCTTGGGTGGCCATGAGCAGCTGCGTTGCACGTTCATGCACCATGAGCAGGCTTGTGCCATGGCCGCCGAAGGTTATGCGCGCATCACCGGCAAGCCGGCCGTGGTGATGTTGACGACCGGTCCGGGCTCTATCAACGCGCTCAACGGCGTGCATGGGGCGTTCACCGACTCCATCCCCATGATCGTGCTGTCCGGCCAGATCAAGCGCGAAACCTGTGTGTCTTTCCAGGATGTGCCAGGCCTGCGTCAGTTGGGTGACCAGGAGGGGCCGACCATCGCCATGGCCAGCCCGGTCTGCAAGTACGCGCAGATCGTGCGTTCGGAGCAGGATGTGGAGGTCATGCTGCCCAAGGCGTTCGCCGAAGCAGTAGGCGGTCGCCCCGGGCCTGTCTGGCTCGATATCCCACTGGATATCCAGCAATCCAAAGCACAGCTCGATATCCCCGCGCCATCGCTGATCCAGTCGCCTCGAGCCGAGGATTTGCGCGCCGCCTGCCGTGATATCGTCGGCAAGCTGTTGCAATCGCACCGCCCAGTGGTGCTGGGCGGCACTGGCGTGCGCCTTTCACGCACCGAGCAACGGCTGCTGGCGCTGGTGGAGCGCTACGGCATCCCCCTGGCGACCGCCTGGACCCATGATCTGATCGCGTCTGATCACCCATTGTTCGCCGGTCGCCCTGGCACTATCGGTACCCGTGCCGGCAACTTCTGCTTGCAGGCGGCTGACTTTGTGCTGGTGCTTGGGTCGCGTCTGAATGTGCGGCAGACCAGCTACAACTGGCAGGCATTCGCCAAGCACGCCTGGGTGGCTCAGGTCGATATCGACGCCGCTGAGCTGAACAAGCCCACCGTGCGCCCGGACTTCGGCGTTGCCGCCGACCTGGCAGACTTCCTCGATGTCTTCGAGCAAGAGCTGGCAAAGGCCACCCTGCAGAGTTTTGCGCCGTGGGTGCAATGGTGCCAGCACATCGGGCGTACCTATCCGGCATCGGCGGAGCACACGCAAAAAGCCGATGGGCCTTTGAACCCGTACCTGATGGTGCAGCGCATCTTTGCGCAGATGCGTGCGGATGACATCGTGGTGTGTGGCAATGCGTCAGCCTGCATCCTGCCATTCCAGATAGGCGCCTTGCAGAGGGATCAGCGCCTGTTCAGCAACTCGGGCTCCGCGTCGATGGGCTATGACCTGCCTGCGGCCATTGGTGCGGCGACGGCAGCCAAAGCGGAAGGTGCACGCCGGGTGATCTGCTTTGCCGGTGACGGCAGCCTGCAGATGAACATCCAGGAACTGCAAACGCTCAAGACCATCGGCGTCAATGTGATCGTGATTGTGCTCAACAATCGGGGTTACCTCTCGATCTGGCAAACACACGAAAACTTCTTTGGCCGGGTGATCGGCGCCACGCCTGAATCAGGCGTGGAATTCCCGAACTTCACTGCCGTGGCCAGCGCTTATGGCCTGCGCGCCGAAAGCATCGCTACACAGGGCGACCTGGCGCGGCTTGATGCACTTCTGGAAAGTGATGGCCCGATGTTGATCGACCTGCACGTCGACCCTCGGCAGGAGTTCGTGCCGCGTATCAAGTCGCGGGTCGATGCCAACGGGGCGTTCGTCACTCCGGAACTGGATGACATGCACCCGTTCCTCGAGCCGGAAACGATGGCGCAAATTCGGGCAGAAGCTGCAGCGCTGCGTTCCGTCCCCAACACCGATAAAGGTGGTATGTGATGGCTGAGAAGAAAAATCGCTTTCAAGACTTCATTGCTCTGCGTGACCGGGCAACTGATGTCGTACCTGCGCGCATCGACACAAAGCGGCCGTTGTGGATCTTCGGCGCGGGGAACTTCGGTCGTAGCCTGGCCGCCGCCGCACAGCAGCAAGGTATTGCTGTTGGCGGCTTTGTAGAGACATCGCCACGCATCGATTCGGCCCTAGGGTTGCCCGTATTGAACTGGCACGCACTGGCCCTTCAGGCGCCCGAAGCGCAACTTGCACTCGGTATTTTCAACCGCGATGCGCCTTACGATGAGTTGTTGTCGATCGTTGCCGAGGCAGGCTTTGCCAAGCCATTGATGCCTTGGGAGTTGTACGAACAGTTCGCTTCGGCCCTGGGGTGGCGGTTCTGGCTGAGCAGCCGTAGCTACCTGCTGGACGCCATGGAGCGTATCGGGCGCGTGGCAGACAAGCTGGCTGATGATGAAAGCCAGCAGCTTCTTTATCGGATGTGTGCATTCCGGCTCGGGTTAGACCTGGAGTACGCCAGCTTCCTGTCGGAGGAGGAACGGTACATCAATGCGCTGACGTTGCCGGCCTTGCAGGGGCGCGATATCACGTACGTCGATTGTGGTGCCTACGACGGTGACAGCTACGAAGAGTTGATTGCCTGGCCCGAAATTTCCTGCAACCGAGCGTTTCTACTTGAGCCTGACCCTGAAAACTTCGCTCGGTTGGTGCAGCGAGTGGGGGCTGAAGATACCCGCGCAATTTGTTTGCCATTGGCGGCCGCTGAGCATTACGGCATTCTCACTTTCAACGCTGGCCAGGGTGAGGCTTGCTCTATCAGCCAGCACGGTGGGGGCGTATCGATTGCTGCCGTCGCCTTGGATCAGATGCTGCCAAGCGCGCCGGTCGACCTGATCAAACTGGATGTCGAGGGCGCTGAAGCACAGGTGTTGCGTGGTGCTGAACAGATCATCCGGCGTTGCCGTCCGGTACTGATCGTGTCGCTGTACCATAACCCTCAGGATGTGTGGGAACTGCCGGAATTGCTGTTCGAGTTTTGCTCCGATTACCGGTTCCATATTCGGCAACACTGCCCGAACACGTTCGAGTCGGTATTGTACGCAGTGCCGAACTGATGAACCTGCTATTGACCGGCGGTACCGGCTTTTTTGGCAAGGCGCTGTTGCGCCACTGGCTGGAAATCGCCGATGCAGGTTTGCAGGTGCCATCGGTAACGGTATTGAGCCGGTCGCCAGAGGCGTTTCTGACCCGGCATCCTGAGTTTTCCGGCCTGGCGTGGCTGCATCTGCACTGTGGGGACATACTGCAGCCCGCGTCCTTTCCTGAAGCAGCAGGCTTCACGCATGTGTTGCACGCGGCAGCCGATTCGACCGCCGGCGCGCAGCTCACGCCATTGCAGCGCTATATCCAGATCGTCGATGGCACCCGTCATGTGCTGGATTATTCCGTCAGGCAACGTATCCCGCGCTTGTTGATGACCAGTTCCGGTGGCGTGTACGGCCCCCAGCCGCAGGGCATGGAGCAGATTCCCGAGGATTACCATGGCTTGCCCGACCCGTTGGAGCCTGCCCATGCCTATAGCGTTGCCAAGCGCTGCGCCGAGCATCTGGGCATTTTGTACCAGCAGCAGTTTGGCCTGGAGGTGGTCATCGCCCGCTGTTTCGCCTTCGTCGGCAGGGACCTGCCGCGCGATGTGCACTTCGCGATAGGCAATTTCATTCGCGACGCCCTTGAATCGAACGCCATACGCGTCAGCGGGGATGGAACGCCTGTGCGGTCTTACATGGACCAGCGTGACCTGGCTCACTGGCTGGATGTGATGCTGCGTCAAGGTCGCGCGGGCACTGCTTACAACGTCGGGTCGGATAAGGCGGTGACGATCGCTGAGCTCGCTCATCAGGTGCGTGACGTGCTGTCACCACAAAAACCTGTGCACATCGCAGCTGCACAGGCTGCCGTGGGGAGTTTCCGGAACCGGTATGTGCCGTGCATCGACAAGGCGCGCTCGGAGCTCGGGTTGCAGTTGCGTCATGGCTTGCAGCAGTCGATCAAGGACGCGGCGATTTAGAGGGCTGCCCGGTTGAACTGGCCGCGGCGCAATAACCCCATTTTTACCTGGACATGCTAGGTCTGACTTCATGATCAACGATGTGTTTCCCGCCAGTGCACGCGAACGCGTTGCTACCCGGTGCGTTTGCTGTGGGTCGGCGCAGTTGTCGCGGTCTCCTGCGGTGCTGATGCCTTTTGTGTCGCATCGGGCGCTTGGTTGGGCGCCTGCCGTCATCGACGACAGTTGGGGGTTGAACAGTATCCCTCAGGGAACGGCCTACTGCGTGTGCAATACCCTTCACTGCGCGCGGTGTGAGTTCCTGTTTCTGGATATCCGGTTTTCGGAACGGGAGATGCAGCGCCTCTATGACGGTTACTACGGCAAGGCTTATGAAGATTTGCGAGAACACTATGAGCCAGGCTTCAGGGAGCGCAACAAAGCACTGAGCGCGCCCAGCGAGCTGCTTGGCCTGACCCGTTCATACATTCTTCGGCATATCGCGCCCACGCAGGTTCTGGATTGGGGTGGAGGGGATGGCTCCAATACACCTTTCAAAGGGCAGGGCTATTCGACCGATATCTACGATATCGACAAAAAGCCCACCGTGCCCGGTACCAGCAGCGTGACCAAGGACGAGGTGCGAGGCCGCTCCTACGACTTGATCGTGTGCCGGCATGTGCTTGAGCATGTTCCTTATCCAACGGACACACTTGCGCAGATAAGCGCCTGCATGCACGACGATACGTTGTTGTACGTTGAGTTACCCCACGAGGTGTTGATGGTTGGCAACAATCAGGTTTCGGCTGAGCAAAAGCGGCACTGGCATGAACATATCAACTTCTTTTCGGTGGCAGCGCTTACCCATCTGTTCGCACTTGGCGGTTTCACCGTCCTGGATATTCAGTCAACCGCGTTTGCCAGCGATGCCAAGCTGGGTTCGGCAGGGCACCTGCTTCAGGCGGTTGTGAAAAAGGCACCTGGAGGCGCGTGACCTTAGGGGGATGAGGCGCTCGGGCTGCGTGAAAATCATGCAAAAGCGGCCCCGGCATTGCGGCATTTGCAGCTTTGGTCGTATAACCGTGACTTGGCAGTCGAAACGTGCATCTTTAATCTATCAAGTCAGCGGGCAGCTACGTCGATGGCCTGACGAGGCCAGTTTCAGGCCCGATCCCGCACTATCCGCCATGTCAACCGGGAAGCCACAATGATTGGCATTAAAAGCATCGCCAGTTACGTACCTGTGAATGGTGTAGACAACTACGCCCAAGGTGCGAAATTCGGCAAGGATCAAGAGTTCATTTTCGGCAAGATCGGTTCCACCTTCTTGCCGCGCAAGGATGCCAACCAGGAAACATCCGATCTTTGCGTCGAGGCAGCCAATGCATTGTTTGCCGCCAACCCGTCGCTGAATCCAGCTGCCATTGACGCAGTGATAGTGGTCACTCAGAACGGCGATGCCGAAGGTCTGCCGCATACCGCGGCGATTGTTCAGCACAAGCTCGGGCTTTCGACCGCCGTTGCGGCCTTCGATATTTCACTGGGCTGCTCGGGCTATGTCTACGGCTTGTATGCGATGAAGGGTTTCATGGAGGCCGCGGGCCTCAAAAACGGCCTGCTGATCACTGCCGACCCTTACTCGAAGATTGTCGACCCGGAAGATCGCAATACCACCATGCTGTTTGGTGACGCCGCTACCGCCACCTGGATGGGTGAGGACGCTGCCTGGCAATTGGGCAAGTCGTTGTTCGGCAGCGATGGCGCGGGTGCCGAGCACTTGCGTACCACCGATGGCAAGTTCTTCATGAATGGTCGCCAAGTCTATAACTTTGCCTTGGTCAAGGTGCCGGCGCACTTGCAACAGTTGCTTGAAGCCAGCTCACTGCAGGCCGACGACATCGACCTTTACTGCCTGCATCAGGGCAGCGCGGCGATCGTGGATGCCGTTTCGTCGCGCTTCGATGAAGGCGAGCACAAGCAGAAGTTCGTCAAGGATATGGTCGAAACGGGCAATACCGTGTCCTCGAGCATACCGCTGCTGCTGGAAAAGCACGTGCTTGGCTCCGGCTGCAAGCGCGTGGCGCTGAGTGGCTTCGGGGTGGGCTTGTCGTGGGGCTCGGCCATTATCGAACGCTGTGACTGACCGTTCGTCGCCTTCAACAACGCCGTCATCGTCTGACGGCGTTTTACTTTCTATCCTGCATCAAAATGGCGCCTGTAAATTGGCGTCAACTCCTTGATTTCATTGGGCTGGCACGGTGCCAGCAATTTTTTTTGAAATTGCGCTAAAGCAAGACGCCCTGACGACGATAACTATTACGAAGGTTCTCTGTGCCACCTCCGGCGAATTGCCAAGGCCGGAAGCCGTAGTACCCAATCCAACGAGGAATTCGTCATGGCTTTGACTGTAAACACCAACACCACCTCCCTGGGCGTTCAGAAGAACCTGAACCGGGCTTCCGATGCACTGGGCACCTCGATGACCCGTCTGTCTTCCGGCCTGAAAATCAACAGCGCCAAAGACGACGCTGCCGGCCTGCAGATCGCTACCCGCATGACTTCGCAGATCCGTGGCCAGACCATGGCGATCAAAAACGCCAACGACGCTATTTCCATCGCCCAGACTGCTGAAGGCGCGATGCAAGAGCAGACCAACATCCTGCAACGTATGCGTGAATTGGCTGTTCAGTCGCGAAACGACAACAACAGCGAAGCAGACCGCGATGCACTGGATAAAGAATTCCAGTCGATGCTCAAAGAGATCGACCGTATCGCCGGTTCGACCCAGCTGAACGGCAAGAACCTGCTGGACGGTAGCGCCAGCGACATGACCTTCCAGGTTGGCTCCAACACCGGCAGCGACAACCAGATCACCATCAGCCTGAGCGATGCCATGAACACCACTGGCGCGCTGAGCGGCCTGAGTGGCCAGAGCATCACCGGTGCTGACAGCGCCGCTGCCGAAGCGACCTTCACCGCCGCCCTGAGCGCTATTGATGACGCGCTGAACGCGATCAACAGCACCCGTGCCGATCTGGGTGCCGTTCAGAACCGTCTGACCAGCACCATCAACAACCTGCAGAACATCAACGAAAACGCCGAAGCCGCCCGTGGCCGTGTACAAGACACCGACTTCGCCGCCGAAACTGCTCAGCTGACCAAGCAGCAGACCCTGCAGCAAGCTTCCACTTCGATTCTGGCCCAGGCCAACCAACTGCCATCCGCCGTACTGAAGCTGCTTCAGTAATCGCTGATGGTGATCGGCGGGGGAGTGCATTCTAAGGCACTTCCCCGCCTTTTCGTTATGAGGTGGTAGACATGGACATGAGCGTCAAGCTGAATCTGTCCTACCCGGCATCCCGCCCCGCCGAACAGGCTGGCGAAAAACCGGTTGCTCGCGCTGAGGAGGCTTCGCGCGGCGGCAGTGACACGCTGGTACCCAATGCCATCAGTGCTGCCGAGCACAGCAATGATGCCGAAAAAGTGAAAAGCGCTGTTTCGGAAATTGAAAAGTTTCTCAGCGCCACCCGACGCAACCTGGAATTCTCCACGGACGAAGAATCCGGAAAGATCGTAGTTAAGGTCATCGCCAGTGAAACCGGCGAGTTGATCCGCCAGTTGCCTTCTGAAGAGGCATTGCGGATTGCGCATAACCTGAGCGATGTAAACAGTATTTTGTTCGACGCCAAGGTTTGATCGGCGGAGAATGTGCTAAAGCAGGAATCACGTCAGGCTTGCAGGAGCAGGCCCTGACGGTCAACAAAGAGGGATAACTGTATGGCGAGCACCCTGGTTTCCAGTATCGGTCAAGGTACGGGTCTGAATATCACCGAAATGGTCGCGGCGCTGGTCAATGCCGACACGGCGGCCAAGAAGGCGCAGATCACTCGGCAGACCAGCAACAATACCGCGATGATTTCCGGTGTGGGCTCGCTTCGCAGTGCCCTGACGGCGTTTCAGGACGCCATGGCAAAGCTGAACAGCTCCACCAGCCCCGCTTTCAATGCGTATGCCGCCAAGTCGGCCAATGAGTCGGTGGTCAAGGTGACGGCTGGCAATACGGCAGTGGCAGGCAGCTATGACATTGTGGTCAACAAGCTGGCGACCGGTTCGAAAGTGGCCAGTGCCCCGATTGCTGGTGGTGCGGCTGCAACGGTTACCGGGGGGACGCTGACCATTGAGCAGAATGGCAATACCTATGAGCTCGAAGTTGAAGATGGCGCCTCGTTGCAGTCCGTGCGCGACCAGATCAACAAAGAGCTGGCCGTTCAAGGCATCTCCGCCAACATCGTGAACGGCAAGGACGGTGCGCGGCTGGTGTTCAGTTCAACCACCACCGGTGCCGATACCGACCTCATGGTCAGTGGCGTCCCTGAGCTTGAGATCGACGGTACTCAGCAGATGTCGGATACCGGCGCCGGGTTCATTACCGCCATGGCGCAGGATGCCGAGCTGACCATCGACGGCCTGGTGGTCACCAACAAGAAGAACACCATTACCGACGCCATCAGTGGCATCACGCTGGAGTTGACGGGCGTCAGCGCCAGGTCGGGCGCCGACGGTGTGCCCACCAATGTCTCGGTGTCGCAGGACAATGATGGCCTGAGGAAGTCGGTTCAGTCGTTCGTCGATGCCTATAACACGTTGCAGAAAACCATTACTGCGCTGACAACGTCCACGCGTGATGAGGATGACAACCTGTCGCTCGGCCCGTTGAGCAACGACCCGACCACCCGTTCGCTGGTCAACGATATTCGCAAGGTGCTGTCGGAGGTTGGGGCGGGTGACCAGCTGACGACCCTGAGCCAGTTGGGTATCAACACCACGAAAGATGGCACCCTCGAGTTCAACTCGACCAAGTTCACCGCGGCGATGAACGACAAGAAGCTGGGCTCCGAAGTTCAGGAGTTGTTCACCGGTTCCAATGGGCTGATCGAGCGCATGAACAAGGCCATCGATCCGTACAACTCCACGGACGGCAGCTTGGCCACACGCAAGAGCAACCTGGATAAGGTGGCGAAGAACCTGGCAGACCAGCAGACTGCGCTGGATCGTCGCACCGAGGCTTTGACCGAGTCGCTGACCAAGAAGTGGGTGGCAATGGACACCGCCGTGGCCAAGCTGAATGCCCAGGCCGACCAGATCAAATCGGTTTTCGACGCTATCAACGCTCAGGCCAAGAACTCCTGATCGTTCTCGCCTTTTGCCATGTAAAAGCCCGGCAGCGACCCTTGTCGCTCCGGGCTTTTTGCGTTGGCACTAAAGTTTTTTGACGCTCAGGCGATACACAGGTACAAGCAACCTTTTTCGCTGCAACGAGGTAGATCCATGAACCCGATGTTGGCCCTTCGGCAATACCAGAAAGTCAACGGCGTGGCGCAGACGTCCGAAGCCAGTCCACACCGCCTGGTACAGATGCTTATGCAGGGCGGCCTGGATCGTATGGCCCAGGCCAAAGGTGCCATCGCGCGCAATGACATTGCGCAGCGAGGTATTCTGCTCGGCAAGGCCATCGACATCATCGGTGGGCTGCGTGAGGGGCTGGACCTGGAAAACCATGGTGACAACCTGGCTGAACTGGATAGCCTGTATATCTACATGAGTCGCCGCCTGACCGAAGCCAATCTCAAAGGCGACCCGACCATCATCGACGAGGTCGCGCGCCTGCTGATCACTGTAAAGGAAGGCTGGGACGCAATCGGCGACCAGTCGTCGGCCTCCTGATAAAGGAGCAAGACATGAGCGAAGTAATCACCCGAATCGAACAGACCCGCGACATGCTGTTGGCGGCGTTGGCCGACCGCGACTGGGAGGCGGTGGGGGAGTTGGACCTGGAATGCCGTTTGCGCATCGGTGACATGGTGTCCGAAGCCAAAGGAAATGAGGCGGACGTGAGTGCCAGTCTCGAGGAATTGCTGGTCGTTTACCGCCAACTAATCGAGGTTGCAAGTGGCGAGCGTCAATCCTTGGTCAATGAAATGACGAAAATCCGTCAGGCGAAGAACGCGGCAAAGGTATACCATTTGTTCACCTGACCACCGATGTTGCAAAAAGCCGTGCGCCATTAATTTGACTGATCGGTGTTTTTTGACTTTACTAGTGGCTGTTTTCGAATTTCAGACGTCCGAACACTGACCATTCAGTCGGAATGATGTCGAGCACGCCCCTGCAGGGCGCCGATATGACTAGGGAAGTTGCTATTGCATGTGGCGTGAAACCAAGATTCTGCTGATCGATGACGACAGCGCGCGCCGCCGCGACCTTGCGGTGGTGCTGAACTTCCTCGGCGAAGAAAACCTCGCATGTGCCAGCCATGACTGGCAGCAGGCGGTCGAGCCATTGTCCTCGAGCCGCGAAGTGCTGTGCGTGCTCATCGGCACCGTGAATGCTCCGGGCAATCTCCTTGGGCTGCTTAAGACAGTGGCTACCTGGGATGAGTTCCTTCCGGTTCTGCTTTTAGGTGAAATTTCTTCTGCCGAGCTGCCGGAAGACCTTCGCCGCCGGGTGCTTTCCAACCTGGAAATGCCGCCAAGCTACAGCCAGCTGCTGGATTCGCTGCACCGTGCCCAGGTTTACCGCGAAATGTACGACCAGGCGCGCGAGCGCGGTCGCCAGCGCGAGCCCAATCTGTTCCGTAGCCTGGTGGGCACCAGCCGTGCCATTCAGCACGTGCGGCAAATGATGCAGCAAGTGGCGGATACCGACGCCAGCGTGCTGATCCTGGGTGAGTCGGGCACCGGCAAGGAAGTGGTAGCGCGCAACCTGCACTACCATTCCAAGCGCCGTGAAGCGCCGTTCGTGCCGGTCAACTGTGGCGCGATCCCGGCCGAGCTGCTGGAGAGCGAACTGTTCGGCCACGAGAAGGGCGCCTTTACCGGGGCCATCACCAGCCGTGCCGGGCGTTTCGAGCTGGCCAACGGCGGTACCCTGTTCCTCGACGAAATCGGCGACATGCCGTTACCGATGCAGGTCAAGCTGCTGCGTGTGCTCCAGGAACGTACCTTCGAGCGCGTGGGTAGCAACAAGACCCAGAGCATCGACGTGCGCATCATCGCTGCGACGCACAAGAACCTCGAAACCATGATCGAGGACGGCACCTTCCGCGAAGACCTGTACTACCGCCTGAACGTGTTCCCTATCGAAATGGCGCCGCTGCGTGAGCGGGTGGAAGACATCCCGTTGCTGATGAACGAGCTGATTTCGCGCATGGAGCACGAGAAGCGCGGTTCCATTCGCTTCAATTCCGCCTCGATCATGTCGCTGTGTCGTCACGGCTGGCCGGGCAACGTGCGCGAGCTGGCCAACCTGGTCGAGCGCATGGCGATCATGCACCCGTACGGGGTCATTGGCGTGTCGGAACTGCCGAAGAAATTCCGCTATGTCGATGACGAAGACGAGCAGATGGTCGACAGCCTGCGCAGCGACCTGGAAGAGCGCGTGGCGATCAATGGCCACACACCCAATTTCAGCAACCACGCCATGCTGCCGCCCGAAGGCCTGGACCTCAAGGACTACCTGGGTAGCCTGGAGCAGGGGCTGATCCAGCAGGCGCTGGACGATGCCAACGGTATCGTTGCGCGCGCGGCTGAACGTTTGCGTATTCGCCGTACCACCCTGGTCGAGAAAATGCGCAAATACGGCATGAGCCGCCAGGGCGGTGAGGAACAGGCGGAAGATTGAAGCCTGGCGGTTGCCTATGATGGCTTCTTCGCGGGCACGCCCGCTCCCACAGGATCGATACACATCTTCAATTCAGTGATATCCCTGTGGAAGCGGGCGTGCCCGCGAAGAGGCAGGCATAAATCCCTATCTCCGGCACGGCTATTGCTACATCGCTGGCAACACACCGTTTTTATGACGGTCAGCCACGCGAGAGAGCACGATGCCCCAGGCCGCCCACGTATCCCGAGCCCCCGATCAGCAGGGGCAAACCCCGGTCGCGCAGGACAGCGGCCAGGGTATCGCGCAAGCCTTCGCCCTGTTCAATCAGGTGTCCAGCCAGCTGAGCCAGTCCTACAGCCTGCTTGAAGCCCGGGTCAGTGAACTCAAAGGTGAGCTGGCCGTGGTCAGCGCCCAGCGCATCGACGAACTGAGTGAAAAGGAACGCCTGGCCAACCGCCTGCAGAACCTGCTGGACTTGCTGCCCGGCGGGGTGATCGTGATCGACGGCCAGGGCCTGGTGCGCGAAGCCAACCCGGCCGCCTGCGAGTTGCTCGGTGAGCCTCTGATCGGTCAATTGTGGCGTCAGGTAATCGCCCGTAGCTTTGCCCCGCGCAAGGACGACGGCCACGAAGTCTCGCTGCGCGACGGTCGCCGCCTGTCGATCGCCACCCGCTCACTGGATGCCGAGCCTGGCCAATTGGTGCTGCTCAACGACCTGACTGAAACCCGTCGCCTCCAGGACCAGCTGGCTCGCCACGAGCGGCTGTCGTCGTTGGGGCGCATGGTTGCCTCGCTGGCCCACCAGATCCGCACGCCGCTGTCGGCAGCCATGCTGTATGCCGGCCACCTGGCCGACAACGAGCAAGCGCTGAGCGCGCAAACCCGTCAGCGCTTCGCCGCGACCTTGAAGGAGCGCCTGCACGAACTGGAACACCAGGTGCGCGACATGCTGGTGTTTGCCCGTGGCGAGTTGCCGCTGGGGGATCGGGTGACCCCGAAAGCGCTGTTCCAGGCCCTGCAACAGGCGGCCCAGGCGCATGTGCAGGGGCACGCCGTGCGCTGGCAGTGCGACAGTCATCTGGGTGAGCTTTTGTGCAACCGCGACACCCTGGTCGGTGCCTTGCTCAACCTGATTGAAAATGCCCTGCAGGCCAGCGATGGCCCGGCACGGCTGAAGGTGCACCTGTACCGCCGCGAACGTAGCTTGCACCTGTGCGTCAGCGATGCCGGCAGTGGCATCGATGCAGGCTTGCTCGGCCGTTTGGGCGAGCCGTTCCTCACCACCAAGGCCACCGGCACCGGCCTGGGCCTGGCCGTGGTCAAGGCGGTGGTGCGTGCGCACCAGGGCACGATCAACCTGCGCTCGAAGGTCGGCCGTGGTACCTGCGTGCGGGTAGAGCTGCCATTGATCGACGGGCAATTGGCGGAGGGGGTGTAATGGCAATCAAGGTGCTGCTGGTCGAGGATGACCGCGTATTGCGCCAGGCGCTGGGCGATACCCTGGAAATCGGCGGTTTCGCCTACCAGGCCGTGGGCAGTGCCGAAGAAGCGCTGGAGGCCGTACTGGATGACGCGTTCAGCCTGGTGGTCAGTGACGTCAACATGCCCGGTATGGACGGGCATCAGTTGCTCAGCCAGCTGCGCCGCCAGCAGCCACAGTTGCCGGTGCTGTTGATGACGGCGCATGCCGCCGTCGAGCGTGCGGTCGAGGCCATGCGCCAAGGCGCCGTCGACTACCTGGTCAAACCGTTCGAGCCCAAGGCGCTGCTCAGCCTCGTAGAGCGGCATGCCGCCGGGCGTGTGACCGGCGAAGAGGGGCCGGTGGCCTGCGAGCCGGCCAGCCGCCAGTTGCTGGAGCTGGCGGCCCGTGTGGCGCGCAGTGACTCGACCGTGCTGATTTCCGGCGAGTCCGGTACTGGCAAGGAAGTGCTGGCGCGCTACATTCACCAGCAGTCGCCGCGTGCGGCGCAGCCGTTCGTGGCGATCAACTGCGCGGCGATCCCCGACAACATGCTCGAGGCCACCCTGTTCGGCCACGAGAAGGGTGCCTTCACCGGCGCTATTGCGGCTCAGGCGGGCAAGTTCGAGCAGGCCGAAGGCGGCACCCTGCTGCTCGACGAAATCTCGGAAATGCCCATGGCCTTGCAGGCCAAGCTGCTGCGTGTGCTGCAGGAGCGCGAGGTGGAGCGGGTAGGCGGGCGCAAGCCGATCAGCCTGGACATTCGGGTGCTGGCCACCACCAACCGCGACCTGGCCGGCGAAGTGGCAGCCGGGCGCTTCCGCGAAGACCTGTACTACCGCCTGTCAGTGTTTCCGCTGGCCTGGCGCCCGCTGCGTGAGCGGCCGGGCGATATCCTGCAGCTGGCTGAGCGCTTGCTGGCGCGCCATGTGGCCAAGATGAAGCACACCCCGGTGCGCCTCTCGCCAGCGGCTCGGGCCTGCCTGCAAGCCTATGCCTGGCCGGGCAACGTGCGCGAACTGGACAACGCCCTGCAGCGGGCGTTGATTCTGCAGCAGGGTGGCGTGATCGAGGCGGCGGATTTTTGTCTGGCAGGCGCCATTCCATTGTCAGCTGGCACCGAGCCATCTCTCGACGTGGTTGCTGATGCCGGCGGGCTGGGGGATGACATGCGTCGTCACGAGTACCAGATGATCATCGACACCCTGCGCGCCGAGCGCGGCCGCCGCAAAGAGGCGGCCGAACGCCTGGGGATCAGTCCACGTACGTTGCGCTACAAGCTGGCGCAGATGCGCGATGCCGGGTTTGACGTCGAGGCCAGCCTGTTCGGCTGACAGGCCAATCATCTTCAACTGGCGCGGACCTCTGTGGGAGCGGCCTTGCGTCGCGATAGGGGCGCAAAGCGGCCCCGGCGATCTTTGCGNCCGCTCCCACAGGAATTGTGTGATCCCTGGGAAATGAGTTGCGAAGGCTGGCACCTTTGTTGCTTTAGGTAGGTCATTCGCCGCATGACTGTCAAAAAAATGCGGCCGCAGGAGAGAGAAGGGTCATGAGCCAAGGTGTTGAATTCAATCGTCTGATGTTGGACATGCGGGCCATGCAGGCCGATGCCATGTCGCTGCCCAAGGTAACGGCCGCCCCCGAGCTGGCGCCAGGGCAAAGCACCTTCGCCGACATGCTCGGCCAGGCCATCGGCAAGGTGCATGAGACGCAGCAGGCCTCGACCCAACTGGCCAACGCGTTCGAAATCGGCAAGAGCGGCGTCGACCTGACTGACGTGATGATCGCTTCGCAGAAGGCCAGCGTGTCGATGCAAGCCATGACCCAGGTACGCAACAAGCTGGTCCAGGCGTACCAGGACATCATGCAGATGCCGGTTTGAGGACGGATGTAACCCATGGCTGAAGCAGTCGTCGAAAACGCCCCCGCCAAAGCTGGCTCGCCAGCGGCCAAGCCGCCGCTGTTTGGCATGGCGTTTCTGGAAAACATCTCGCAGATGCCCATGCTGCGCCAGATCGGCCTCATGGTCGGCCTGGCGGCCAGCGTGGCCATCGGCTTTGCCGTGGTGCTGTGGTCGCAACAACCCGATTACCGTCCGTTGTACGGCAGCCTGTCGGGCATGGACACCAAGCAGGTCATGGACACCCTGGCCGCTGCTGACATCCCCTATAACGTGGAGCCCAACTCGGGGGCCCTGCTGGTCAAGGCCGACGACCTCTCCCGTGCGCGCCTGAAACTGGCAGCCGCCGGCGTGGCGCCGAGCGACGGCAATGTCGGCTTCGAGCTGCTCGACAAGGAGCAGGGCCTGGGCACCAGCCAGTTCATGGAAGCCACCCGCTACCGCCGCAGCCTTGAAGGCGAACTGGCCCGTACCGTTTCCAGCCTCAACAACGTCAAGGCTGCGCGCGTGCACCTGGCCATCCCGAAAAGTTCGGTGTTCGTGCGTGATGAACGCAAGCCCAGCGCCTCGGTACTGGTCGAGCTGTACCCAGGCCGTGCACTGGAAGCCGGGCAGGTGATGGCCATCGTCAACCTGGTCGCCACCAGCGTGCCGGAACTGGATAAGTCCCAGGTCACCGTCGTCGATCAGAAAGGCAACCTGCTGTCCGAACAGATTCAGGATTCCGCGCTGACCCAGGCCGGCAAGCAGTTCGACTACAGCCGCCGGGTGGAAAGCATGCTCACCCAGCGTGTGCACAACATTCTGCTGCCGGTGTTGGGCAACGACCGCTACAAGGCCGAGGTGTCCGCCGACCTCGACTTCAGCGCGGTCGAGTCCACCTCCGAACAGTTCAACCCCGACCAGCCGGCGTTGCGCAGCGAGCAGTCGGTCGACGAACAACGTGCCAGCAGCCAGGGCCCGCAAGGCGTGCCTGGCGCGCTGAGCAACCAACCGCCAGGCGCCGCTTCGGCACCGCAGACCACCGGTGGCGCGGCTACCCCGGCTGCCGCCATTCAGCCTGGCCAACCGCTGGTGGATGCCAACGGTCAGCAGATCATGGACCCGGCCACCGGTCAGCCGATGCTCGCGCCGTACCCGTCAGACAAACGTCAGCAAAGCACCAAGAACTTCGAGCTGGACCGTTCCATCAGCCACACCCGCCAGCAGCAGGGGCGCATGACCCGCCTGTCGGTAGCGGTGGTGGTGGACGACCAGGTCAAGATCGACCCGGCCACTGGCGATACCACGCGGGCACCGTGGGGGGCCGAGGACCTGGCGCGCTTTACCCGCCTGGTGCAGGACGCAGTCGGCTTCGATGCCAGCCGTGGCGACAGCGTGACGGTGATCAACGTGCCGTTCGCCGCCGACCGTGGCGAGGAAATCGCCGATATCGCCTTCTACCAGCAGCCCTGGTTCTGGGATATCGTCAAGCAGGTGCTGGGTGTGGTGTTCATCCTGGTGCTGGTGTTCGGCGTGCTGCGGCCAGTGCTGAACAACATTACCGGGGGCGGCAAGCAGGCTGCCCCGGACAGCGACATGGAGCTGGGCGGCATGATGGGTCTGGATGGCGAACTGGCCAACGACCGCGTCAGCCTGGGTGGCCCGACAAGCATTCTGCTGCCTAGCCCGAGCGAGGGTTACGAGGCACAGCTCAACGCAATCAAAGGCCTGGTGGCCGAAGACCCGGGCCGTGTGGCTCAGGTCGTGAAAGACTGGATCAACGCCGATGAGTGATAACCGAGCCGTTACCGCCAAGCTGAGCCGCGTCGACAAGGCGGCGATCCTCCTGCTCTCGCTGGGCGAGACCGATGCGGCCCAGGTGCTGCGGCACATGGGCCCGAAGGAAGTGCAGCGGGTGGGTGTGGCCATGGCGCAGATGGGCAATGTGCACCGTGACCAGGTCGAACAGGTGATGAGCGAGTTCGTCGACATCGTCGGCGACCAGACCAGCCTGGGCGTCGGTTCTGATGCGTACATCCGCAAGATGCTCAACCAGGCCCTGGGCGAGGACAAGGCCAACGGCCTGGTCGACCGCATCCTGCTCGGCGGCAATACCAGCGGCCTGGACAGCCTCAAGTGGATGGAACCGCGTGCCGTGGCCGACGTGATCCGCTACGAGCACCCACAGATCCAGGCCATCGTGGTCGCCTACCTCGACCCGGACCAGGCCGGTGAAGTGCTGAGCAACTTCGACCACAAGGTGCGCCTGGACATCGTCCTGCGCGTGTCATCGCTGAACACCGTGCAACCCGCGGCGCTGAAGGAGCTGAACCAGATTCTCGAGAAGCAGTTCTCGGGCAACTCCAACGCTGCGCGTACCACCCTGGGTGGCATCAAGCGGGCGGCCGACATCATGAACTTCCTCGACAGCTCGGTGGAAGGCGCACTGATGGACGCGATCCGCGAAATCGACAGCGACCTGTCGGAGCAGATCGAGGACCTGATGTTTGTCTTCAACAACCTGGCCGACGTCGACGACCGGGGCATCCAGGCGCTGTTGCGCGAAGTGTCCTCCGACGTGTTGGTGGTGTCGCTCAAGGGCGCCGACGAGCGGGTCAAGGACAAGATCTTCAAGAACATGTCCAAACGTGCTTCGGAGCTGCTGCGCGACGATCTGGAGGCCAAAGGGCCGGTACGGGTCAGTGACGTGGAAACCGCGCAGAAAGAAATCCTCACCATTGCCCGGCGTATGGCCGAGGCCGGCGAGATCGTCCTCGGCGGCAAGGGCGCCGAGGAAATGATCTAAGGTATTCGCGATCCCATAGCCGACGCCGCCTTTTGTAGGCGCGGGTTTGCCCGCGAAGGCGTCGGCCCTGGCAATCGAGGTTGTCGCTGCCGACGCATTCGCGGGTGAACCCGCTCCTACAAGGGACCGTGTTGGCCGAACATGGTTTGAGAACATGACAGCATGCCTACCAAAGAACACCACCCCAGCGACCTGATCCGCGCCCGCGACCTTGAGGGCGTGGACGTGTGGACGCTGCCCAGCTTCGACCCGGAACCGGAGCCTGCGCCCGAGCCAGAGCCGGAACCCGAGGTCATCGCGGAAGAAGTCGAGGAAGTGCCGCTGGAAGAAGTCCAGCCGCTGACCCTGGAAGAGCTCGAAGCCATCCGTCAGGAGGCCTACAACGAGGGCTTCGCCACCGGGGAGCGCGAGGGCTTCCACAGCACTCAGCTCAAAGTCCGCCAGGAGGCCGAAGAGGCCCTGAAGGCCAAGCTGGAAAGCCTCGAGCGGCTGATGGCCAACCTGATGGAGCCGATCGCCGAGCAGGACACGCAGATCGAGAAAAGCCTGGTGCACCTGATCGCGCACATGAGCCGTCAGGTGATTGGCCGCGAGCTGCGCAACGATTCCAGCCAGATCACTCAGGTGCTGCGCGAAGCGCTCAAGCTGCTGCCCATGGGCGCGGACAATATCCGCATCCACCTCAACCCGCAGGATTTCGAGCTGGCCAAGGCCCTGCGCGAACGCCATGAGGAGAACTGGCGGCTGTTGGAAGACAGCGCGCTGCTACCGGGTGGTTGCCGCATCGAGACGGCCCACAGCCGTATCGATGCCACCATGGAAACGCGTATCGAAAAAGCGGTGGCGCAGCTGTTCGACCAGTTGCACGACCATTCCCTGCACCCGGCGGCGCCAGACCTGTCGATAGACCTGGACGCGCCGGCCGAGCGTGCCGTGGACAGCCCAGATGCACCTTGAACGCACCAGTTTCGGCAAGCGCCTCGGCTCTTACGCTGAGGCCATCGCGCTGCCGGCCCAGCCCATCGTCGAAGGCCGCTTGCTGCGTATGGTTGGCCTCACCCTGGAAGCCGAAGGCCTGCGCGCAGCAGTCGGCAGCCGCTGTTTGGTGATCAACGATGACAGTTATCACCCGGTGCAGGTCGAAGCCGAAGTCATGGGCTTTGCCGGGCCCAAGGTGTTTCTGATGCCGGTGGGCAGTATCGTCGGCATCGCGCCGGGGGCCCGGGTAGTGCCGCTGGATGACGGCGGCCGCCTGCCCATGGGCATGAGCATGCTGGGCCGGGTGCTCGACGGCGCTGGCCGTGCGCTGGATGGCAAGGGCGGGATGAAGGCCGAGGACTGGGTGCCGATGGACGGCCCGGTGATCAACCCGCTCAACCGCGACCCTATCAGCAAGCCGTTGGATGTGGGCATTCGCAGTATCAACGGCCTGCTTACCGTCGGCCGTGGCCAGCGGCTAGGCCTGTTCGCCGGTACCGGGGTGGGTAAATCGGTGCTGCTGGGCATGATGACCCGTTTCACCGAGGCCGAAATCATCGTGGTCGGCCTGATCGGTGAGCGGGGGCGCGAGGTGAAGGAGTTCATCGAGCACATCCTCGGTGAGGAGGGCCTCAAGCGCTCGGTGGTGGTGGCTTCGCCGGCCGACGATGCGCCGCTGATGCGCCTGCGCGCCGCCATGTATTGCACACGCATTGCCGAGTACTTCCGCGACAAAGGCAAGAATGTGCTGTTGCTGATGGACTCGTTGACCCGTTTCGCCCAGGCCCAGCGGGAAATTGCCCTGGCCATCGGCGAGCCACCGGCCACCCGGGGTTACCCGCCCTCGGTGTTCGCCAAGCTGCCCAAGCTAGTGGAGCGGGCAGGCAATGGCGAACCTGGCGGTGGTTCGATCACTGCGTTCTATACCGTGCTGTCTGAAGGCGACGATCAGCAAGACCCGATCGCCGACTCGGCGCGGGGCGTGCTTGACGGCCACTTTGTGCTGTCGCGTCGGCTGGCTGAGGAGGGCCATTACCCGGCCATCGACATCGAAGCGTCGATCAGCCGGGTCATGCCCCAAGTGGTCGATGCCGACCACTTGCGCCAGGCGCAGAAGTTCAAGCAACTGTGGTCGCGTCTGTCGCAAAGCCGCGACCTGATCAGCGTGGGGGCTTATGTGGCCGGCGGTGATCCGGAGACCGACCTGGCCATTGCCTTGCAATCGAAGCTGGTTGAGTTCCTGCGCCAAGGCCTGGGCGAGAATGTGGGCATGGCGCAGAGCCGCGAACAGCTGGGGGCGATTTTCACGCCCCCGGCAGGTTGATGAGCCATGGCGCTGCCCGGACGTGCCGCGCGCCTGGCGCCGGTGGTGGACATGGCCGAAGAGGCCGAGCGCAAGGCGGCTCAGCGCCTTGGCCATTTCCAGCAGCAGGTGGCCACGGCCCAGGCCAAGCTGGCTGAGCTGGAGCGCTTTCGCGAGGATTACCAGTTGCAGTGGATCAACCGCGGCGGGCAAGGGGTCAATGGCAGCTGGCTGGTCAATTATCAGCGTTTTCTGGGGCAGCTGGAAACGGCCATGACCCAGCAGCGGCAAAGCCTGGTCTGGCACCAGAACAACCTCAATAATGCCCGTGGTGCCTGGCAGCAGGCCTATGCCCGGGTGGAAGGTTTGCGCAAGCTGGTACAGCGCTACCAGGACGAGGCCCGGCGCGCTGAAGACAAGCGCGAGCAGCGCTTGCTGGATGAGCTGTCGCAGCGCCTACCGCGGCAAAACCCTCTATAGGTGTTCGCCGCAGGCCTTGCAGCGGAATAATTGGCCCGAAACAAATGCGATGTCTTGCCCGCGAATGCGGTGGCGGCTGCGACGGTGTATGACCGGGTATATTGGCTGGCAGGTCCGGCCTATTCGCGGGTGAACCCGCTCCTACCACGGTATTGGGCGACACCACCGATTGATGTAGGAGCGGGTTTACCCGCGAAGAGGCCGTACAGGCCATCAAAGCCACGAGCCTGCATCCGCTTGCCACCCCCACCATCGCCTGCTAAACCTTAGAGCAGTTGCATCCGCCATCATCGAAGGAATCGCTAGCATGGCAGTCGAGACTGATTTTTCGCAGGACGGGAAAAAGCTGACCATCAAGATCAAGGGGCGCTTCGATTTCGGCAAGCATCAGGAGTTTCGCGACGCCTACGAACGCCAGCCCAGGCGCCCGGATTCGGTGGTCGTCGACCTGAAGGACACCACCTACCTCGACAGCTCCGCGCTGGGCATGCTGCTGTTGCTGCGCGATCACGCGGGCGGCGACGAGTCGGATGTGCGGGTAGTGCATGCCAGCTCCGACGTGCGCAAGATTCTCGCTATCTCCAATTTCGAAAAACTCTTCGATATCAGTTGAGCGCCGACATGCCGGCCGAACAGGCGTTGACCGTGCTGGTCGCCGAAGACAGTGCTGTCGATCGCCTTCTGCTTGCGCAGATCGTGCGCCGCCAGGGGCATCAGGTATTCACTGCGGAAAACGGCGAGCAGGCGGTAGCGCTGTACCTCGAGCGGCGCCCGCAACTGGTGCTGCTGGACGCCCTGATGCCGGTCATGGATGGCTTCGAGGCGGCGCGGCAGATCAAGGCATTGGCTGGCGAAGCGCTGGTGCCGATCATTTTCCTGACGTCGCTGAATGAAGAAGAAGGCCTGGTGCGTTGCCTGGAGGCGGGGGGCGATGATTTCATGGCCAAGCCCTACAGTGCGGTGATCCTCGCTGCCAAGATTCGCGCCATGGATCGCCTGCGTCGCTTGCAGGCAACGGTACTGGAGCAGCGCGACCAGATCACCCGGCATCACCATCACCTGCTTAACGAGCAGCGGGTGGCCAAGGCGGTGTTCGACAAGGTGGCCCACTCTGGTTGCCTTTCAGCGCCCAACATTCGCTACCTGCAATCGCCTTACGCGCTGTTCAATGGCGACCTGATGCTGGCGGCATTTACCCCGGCCGGCGACATGCGTGTGCTGCTTGGCGATTTCACCGGTCACGGCCTGCCGGCGGCGGTCGGCGCCATGCCGATGGCTGAGGTGTTCTACGGCATGACCGCCAAGGGCTACGGCATGGCGCAGATCCTGCGCGAGATGAATGCCAAGCTCAAGCGCATCCTGCCGGTGGACATGTTCTGCTGTGCGCTGCTGCTCAACCTCAGCATGCAGCGCGGCTCGGTGGAGGTATGGAATGGCGGTATGCCTGATGGCTATCGCCTGTCGGTGGATGGCCAAGTGCTGTCGGCACTGAGTTCGCGGCACCTGCCGCTGGGCATTCTGGCCGCTGAGCGCTTCGATGACAGCACAGAGGTGTTGCCGCTGGCACCGGGCGAGCGCCTGTTGCTGCTGTCAGACGGTGTGCTCGATACCGCCGACGACCAGGAGCGCCTGTTTGGCGTACAGCGCCTGCGAGCGGTGCTGGCCGACAACCGCGACCCTGTGCAGTTGTTCGATGAGCTGATGCTGGCCCTGGAGCGTTTTGGTGGGCAGCCACGCGATGACATCAGCTTGTGCGATATTCGCATGTTCACTGCCGAGGAGCGGGTGCCGGCACCGATGATCTACTCTGATAGTGGCCGCTCCAGCCCGCTGGACTGGTCGCTGAGCTTCGAAGTGCGTGGCGAAAGCCTTAAGCGCTTCAACCCTGTGCCTTACCTGGTGCAGTTGTTGCAGGAAATTCATGGCCTGCGCGCACGTACCGGCAACTTGCACAGTGTGCTTAGTGAGTTGTATGCCAATGCGCTGGAGCATGGTGTGCTGGGCCTGGACTCACAGCTCAAGCGCGATGTGCAGGGCTTTACCGACTATTACCAGGAGCGCGCCCGGCGCCTGGGCTCGCTGACCGAAGGCTTTGTAAGCATCGATTTCAAGGTTGAACCGCATGGCGGCGGTGGGCGTCTGATGATCGAGGTGCGCGACAGCGGTGCCGGCTTCGACGTGCAGCAAGTGCTTGCGCGGCCTTCGCTGGATCAGGGGCTGAGCGGTCGCGGTCTGAATCTGGTGCGGCAGTTGGCCAGTGACGCGCGCTGGAGTGAAGGCGGGCGTTGCGCGCATGTGGAGTTCGTATGGTGAGCCACGGGTTGGCTCGGGCATAATCTGGCTTGATCAAGGAGTGAACAAGTGACTGACATGCATATTGACCACAAGGTACTCAGTGACCTGCGTGAGGTCATGGAAGATGGCTACCTGCAGTTGGTGCAGACTTTTCTCGACGACTCAGAGCGGCGTCTTGGCCAGCTGCACGCGGCCAAAAGCGCCGAGGAGCTTGGCGCGGCAGCCCACAGTTTCAAGGGCAGCAGCAGCAACATGGGCGCGGTGGCCTTGGCCAGCCTGTGCCAGCAGCTCGAAGAGCGCGCACGGCGGCCCCCGTTATATGGAATTGAAGACTTGATCAGCCGCATCGACATGGAATTCGTCGTGGTGCAGCACTTTTACCGCGGTGAGCAGCAACGTATTTCCGCAGGCTGATACGCGAGTTGGCGCGAGTCTTGCCTGTCTCTGCCCCGATGATTTTTGTTTCTGGCGCGGAGACCGCTCGATGCCTGTCGCACCCAACCCTTTGTTGCAAGCCAATGCCATTGCCAAGACCTCGCGTTCGGCCGCCGTGCAGGCGGACAAGCCGCTGCAGGCGCTGGGCGACAAGGGCGATGCCTTTGGCCAGGTGATGGCCAGGCAGGGCCGCGACAAGGTTACCGGGCAGGACGACAAGGTTGCTCAAGCCAAGCCCAAGGACAAACCTGATGCGGCAGCCGGCGGCAAGAAAGACCCGGCTGGCAAAGCTGCAGTTGCCGATGACGGCAACAAGTTGCCAAAAGAGGATTCGGCCCAGGCCGATACGGGTGTGCGTGATGCCAGCCTGGTGGCCGGTCAGGTCACTGATGCCCAGCCCGGCGCACAACTGATCCAGGCGCAGGCCGAGGCGGTGGCGCCCGTGCTGCAGGCGGCCACGGCGCAAACCCAGGTCGCCGCGGCACTGCCTGAAGAGCCGTCCGGCGAGGAGGCCTTCGATCCGGATGCTGACCCTCTGGCCAACCTGCCAACCCTGCGCTTCGCGCTGGAGCACAGTGCCCAGGCCAAGGGTGGCACCTCGGCACATGCCCTCGATGCTGCCCAGGCTCAGGGCGAGGAAGGGCAGGCGGCCGTCAATACCTTGGCGAATTTGGTCGAGAATGCCGATGGCGAAAGCACCGAATCCGGTGACAAGGCTTTTGGCAGCTTGCCTGAGGACGGCCTGAAAGACACCAAGAGTGCCAGCAGCGACACCCGCATCGATGATTTTGCCAACCGCCTGGCCAGCCTGACCCAGGCGGCCACGGCCAAGACCGCCAATGCCGTGCCGGCCAATGCGAACCCGCTGCATCAGCCATTGCCAATGAACCAGAACGCTTGGGCAGAAGGCCTGGTCAACCGGGTCATGTACCTGTCCAGCCAGAACCTCAAGTCGGCTGATATCCAGCTGGAGCCAGCAGAACTCGGTCGCCTCGACATTCGCGTCAATGTTGCGGCGGACCAGGCGACCCAGGTCACCTTCATCAGCGGCCACGCCGGCGTACGTGATGCCCTCGACAGCCAGGTGCACCGCCTGCGCGAACTGTTTGCCCAGCAGGGGTTGGCGCAGCCGGATGTCAACGTGGCTGACCAGTCGCGCGGGCAGCAACAACAGCAGGGGCAGGCGCAGGGCAGCAACTTTTCCGGGGTGGCGGCGCGCCGCTCCGAGCAGGGTGGGGTCGAGGCGGTCGATAGCGCCCGGCCTTTGGAGCAGCAGGTGGTTGTCGGCGACAGTGCGGTCGATTATTACGCCTGATAACGGTTGGCCTGGGCTGGCTTCTTCGCGGGCGAGCCCGCTCCAACAGGCGTTTCGTTGATTTCGAACCCTGTGCGGTAGCTGTGGGAGCGGTCGTGGCCGCGAAGCAGCCAGCACCGCAAAACCTGCTGGAATCCATCCCCTGCAAAATCTGGCATAACACTTGCTCAAGCCAAGCCATCCTCCCTTGAACCCCCCGATGGACGACGGATTATTGGCATGGCGAAGAGCGAAGCAGTCAAAGACCCCGCCACTAAAGGCAAACTCAAGCTGATCCTGCTGGCTGTCGTCGGCCTTTTGCTGGCGATCGGCCTTTCGGTGGGCGCTACCTGGTTCATCATGCACAAGAGCGAGCCGGCTCCGGCCGCCGAGGCCACGGCCAGCAACGTCAAGCCAGGGGCGATCTACGAGGCGCTGACCCCGGCCTTCGTGGTCAACTTCAACCAGAACGGCCGCCAGCGCTACATGCAGCTGAGCATCACTCTGCAGGCGCGTAACCAGGCCGACCTGGATGCCCTCAAGGTGCACATGCCGGTGATCCGCAACAACCTGGTGATGATGTTCTCCGGGCAAGGGTTCGACACCCTCGCCAGCAGCCCGGTAGGGCAGGAGATGCTGCGCCAGAAGGCCACCGCGGTGGTCCAGGAAGTGGCGCAGAAGGAAGTCGGCAAGCCGGTCATCGACCAGTTGCTGTTCACCAATTTCGTATTGCAGTAGGAGTCCGCAATGGCCGTACAGGACCTGCTGTCCCAGGATGAAATCGATGCCCTGTTGCACGGTGTCGACGACGGGCTGGTGCAGACTGAGAGTGCATCCGAGCCTGGCAGTATCAAAAGCTACGACCTGACCAGTCAGGACCGTATCGTGCGGGGTCGCATGCCGACCCTGGAAATGATCAACGAGCGCTTCGCCCGCTACACCCGTATCAGCATGTTCAACCTGCTACGCCGCTCCGCGGACGTGGCCGTGGGTGGCGTGCAGGTCATGAAGTTCGGCGAATACGTGCACTCGCTGTACGTGCCCACCAGCCTCAACCTGGTCAAGATCAAGCCGCTGCGCGGCACATCGCTGTTCATCCTCGACGCCAAGCTGGTGTTCAAGCTGGTGGACAACTTTTTTGGCGGCGATGGCCGCCACGCCAAGATCGAAGGGCGTGAGTTCACCCCGACCGAACTGCGTGTGGTGCGCATGGTGCTGGACCAGTGTTTCGTCGACCTCAAGGAAGCCTGGCAGGCGATCATGCCGGTCAGCTTCGAGTACATGAACTCCGAGGTCAACCCGGCCATGGCCAACATTGTCGGCCCCAGCGAGGCGGTGGTGGTGTCCACCTTCCACATCGAACTGGACGGCGGCGGCGGCGATCTGCACGTGACCATGCCGTACTCGATGATCGAGCCGGTGCGGGAAATGCTCGACGCCGGTTTCCAGTCGGACCTGGACGACCAGGACGAGCGCTGGGTCAAGGCCCTGCGCGAGGACGTGCTGGACGTGGCCGTGCCAATGACCGCCACGGTCGCCCGACGCCAGCTGAAGCTGCGCGACATCCTGCACATGCAGCCGGGTGACGTGATCCCGGTGGAACTGCCCGAGCACCTGGTGCTGCGCGCTAACGGGGTGCCAGCGTTCAAGGCGCGGCTGGGCTCGCACAAGGGCAACCTGGCCCTGCAGATCATTGACCCGATCGAACGCCGCTGACGGTGTGCCGGTCGCTTACAACGAATTGAATGCCTGTCGAGGAAATCATGGCTAACGAAAACGAGATCACCTCCCCAGAGGACCAGGCACTGGCCGATGAGTGGGCCGCAGCGTTGGAAGAAACCGGTTCTGCCGGCCAGGCCGACATCGATGCACTGCTGGGCGGGGACACCGGCAGCAGCGGCCCGGGCCGCCTGCCGATGGAAGAATTCGCCAGCTCGCCGAAGCCGAACGAAAATGTCAGCCTCGAAGGCCCTAACCTGGACGTGATCCTGGATATCCCGGTGAACATTTCCATGGAAGTGGGCAGCACCGAGATCAACATCCGCAACCTGCTGCAGCTCAACCAGGGCTCGGTGATCGAGCTCGACCGCCTGGCTGGCGAGCCGCTTGACGTGCTGGTAAACGGCACCTTGATCGCCCATGGCGAAGTAGTGGTGGTCAACGAAAAGTTCGGCATCCGCCTGACCGACGTGATCAGCCCCAGCGAACGTATCAAGAAGTTGCGCTGAGTGAAGGGCACGATGCGCGCCATCGCCGCGGCAGCGGTGCTGTTCGCCAGCCACGCTTGCCTGGCTGCGGCCACGCCAGCGGCCACCCCGGTGGCTCAACCTGGCAGTCTCGGCGGGCAGTTGGCGCAGATGGTCTTGGGCCTGCTGCTGGTGGTGGGCCTGATCTTCTTCCTGGCCTGGCTGCTGCGGCGCCTGCAGAGCACCGCTGTGAAGGGTGGGCAGGTGATCGAGATTGTCGGCAGCCGTGCCATCGGCCCGCGTGACCGCCTGCTGCTGGTGCAGGTAGGCAAGGAGCAGATCCTGATAGGCCATACCCCCGGCACCATCGAGGCCCTGCATGTACTGGCCGAACCCGTGGAAGTACCGGCAAGCGTCCGTCAGGCGACGCCGGAGTTTGCCCAGCGGCTGATGGAGCTGATGGGCAAGGACCCTAAGGACAACAAGTGATGAGCGGCGCGCTGCGTACGTTGTTGACTCTGGCGCTGCTGCTGGCTGCGCCGCTGGCCCTGGCCGCCGACCCGCTGTCGATTCCGGCCATCACCCTGTCCAACACCCCGGACGGGCAACAGGAATATTCGGTCAGCCTGCAAATCCTGCTGATCATGACCGCGCTGAGTTTCATCCCGGCGTTCGTCATTCTGATGACCAGCTTTACCCGCATCATCATCGTGTTTTCGATCTTGCGCCAGGCCCTGGGCCTGCAGCAGACGCCCTCGAACCAGTTGCTCAACGGCATGGCGCTTTTCCTGACCATGTTCATCATGGCCCCGGTGTTCGAGCGAGTGAACCAGGATGCCCTGCAGCCGTACCTGAAGGAGCAGATGACTGCCCAGCAGGCGATCGACAAAGCCCAGGGCCCGCTCAAGGACTTCATGCTGGCGCAAACCCGGCAGAGCGACCTTGACTTGTTCATGCGCCTGTCCAAGCGCACCGACATCGCCGGCCCCGACCAGGTGCCGCTGACGATCCTGGTGCCGGCATTCGTCACGTCGGAGCTCAAGACCGCGTTCCAGATCGGGTTCATGATCTTCATCCCGTTCCTGATCATCGACATGGTCGTGGCCAGTGTGCTGATGGCCATGGGTATGATGATGCTGTCGCCGCTGATCATCTCGCTGCCGTTCAAGATCATGCTGTTCGTGCTGGTCGACGGCTGGGCGCTGATCATGGGCACCCTGGCCAGCAGTTTCGGCGGCGTCTGACGCCGTCAAGGAGAGCCGCCGATGACACCTGAAGTTGCTGTCGACCTGTTCCGTGACGCCCTGTGGCTGACCACCCTGCTGGTCGCCGTGCTGGTTGTGCCAAGCCTGTTGGTGGGTCTGGTGGTGGCGATGTTCCAGGCAGCCACGCAGATCAACGAGCAGACCCTGAGCTTTCTGCCGCGCCTGCTGGTGATGCTGATCACGCTGATCATTGCCGGGCCGTGGCTGGTGCAGAAGTTCATGGAGTACATCACCAGCCTATACACCAGCATCCCGCAGCTGATTGGTTGACGCGACAATGCTGGAACTGACCGATACGCAGATCGGCACCTGGGTCGCCACCTTCATCCTGCCGTTGTTCAGAGTAACGGCGGTGCTGATGACCATGCCGATTTTCGGTACCCGCATGTTGCCGGCGCGGGTGCGCCTCTACGTGGCAGTGGCGATTACTGTGGTGATCGTGCCTGCACTGCCACCGCTGCCTGAATTCGACCCGCTGAGCCTGCGCGGTTTGCTACTGTGCGCCGAGCAGATCATCGTTGGCGCGCTGTTTGGCCTGGCCTTGCAGTTGTTGTTCCAGGCTTTCGTGATTGCCGGGCAGATTGTTGCGGTGCAGATGGGCATGGCCTTCGCCTCGATGGTTGACCCCGCCAACGGGGTCAACGTCACGGTAATCAGCCAGTTCATGACCATGTTGGTGAGCGTGCTGTTCCTGTTGATGAACGGGCACCTGGTGGTGTTCGAGGTGCTGACCGAGAGCTTTACCACCTTGCCGGTGGGGAGTGCGCTGGTGGTCAATCACTTCTGGGAGCTGGCCGGACGCATGGGTTGGGTGTTCGGTGCTGGGCTTTTGTTGATCCTGCCGGTAATCGCTGCGCTGCTGGTTGTGAACATCGCCTTTGGCGTGATGACCCGTGCGGCACCGCAGTTGAATATCTTCTCGATCGGTTTCCCGTTGACCCTGGTCATGGGCATGGCCATTTTCTGGATCGGCCTGGCCGATATCCTCTCCCACTACCAGGCATTGGCCAGCGAAGCGCTGCAATGGTTGCGTGAATTGGCAAGGGCGCGCTGATCATGGCGGAAAGCGAGAGCGGTCAGGACAAGACAGAAGAGCCCACCGAGAAGCGCAAGCGCACTGCCCGCGAGAAGGGAGAGATCGCGCGCTCCAAAGAGTTGAACACCGTGGCGGTGACGTTGGCCGGCGCGGGTGGCTTGCTGGCGTTTGGTGGGCACCTGGCCGAGACCTTGCTTGCCATGATGCGCATGAATTTCAGCCTGACCCGCGACATCATCGTCGACGAGCGCGCCATGGGGGCCTTTCTTCTGGCTTCGGGCAAGATGGCCATCTGGGCGGTACAGCCGATACTGATCCTGTTGTTCGTGATCGCCTTTGTCGCACCCATCGCCCTGGGCGGTTTCCTGTTTTCCGGCAGCCTGTTGCAGCCGAAATTCAGCCGCATGAACCCGTTGTCGGGGATCAAGCGCATGTTCTCGATGAATGCCCTGACCGAGTTGTTGAAGGCGCTCGCCAAGTTTTTCGTGATTCTGGTAGTGGCGATAGTGGTGCTGGTCAACGACCGCCAGGCGTTGCTCTCCATTGCCAACGAGCCTTTGGATCAAGCGATCATACACAGTGTTCAGGTGGTTGGCTGGAGTGCGCTGTGGATGGCGGCAGGGTTGTTGCTGATTGCGGCGGCGGATGTACCATTCCAGCTGTGGCAGGCACACAACAAGCTGAAGATGACCAAGCAGGAGGTGCGTGACGAGTACAAGGACTCCGAAGGCAAACCCGAGGTCAAACAGCGTATTCGCCAGCTGCAGCGCGAGGCTTCGCAGCGGCGCATGATGGCGGCGGTGCCTGATGCAGACGTGATCATCACCAACCCGACGCACTATGCGGTGGCCTTGCAATACGACCCGGAGAAGGGTGGGCTGGCGCCACTGTTGCTGGCCAAGGGGACCGACTTCATTGCCTTGAAGATCCGCGAGATTGGCGTGGAGCACAAGGTCCAGATTCTCGAGTCGCCAGCGCTGGCGCGGGCGATCTATTACTCCACCGAAATTGAGCAGGAAATCCCTGCTGGCCTGTACCTGGCGGTGGCCCAGGTGTTGGCGTATGTGTTCCAGATTCGCCAATACCGATCCGGCAAAGGCAAGCGCCCAGAGCCGCTGAAAGACGACCTGCCGATCCCGCCGGACCTGCGCCGCGACAGTTGACCTTGTATCACGGCTTCTGGCCCTTTCGCGGGCGCGCCGGCTCCCACACGGTGGTGGACACCTGTCGGTGGTTGGGCGCAGGCCGTCGTGTAGGAGCGGGTTCACCCGCGAAAGGGCCGGTACCAGCCACATAAATCCCTCGCCGAGCAAAGTTGGAAAGCTTCTTGCAAAGCCACGCCCAGGCGCCCCCTGGGCGTCAAAGTTTTGCATCAAGAGGACGCGCGGTGGATCGCACTCAGTTAATCAGCAACGCCCGCAACAACCTGGCCGGGCTCGGCCGGGGCAACCTGGGGGTGCCGCTGTTGCTGCTGGTGATGTTGGCAATGATGATGTTGCCGATACCGCCGTTCCTGCTCGACGTGTTCTTCACCTTCAACATCGCCCTGTCGATCGTGGTGCTGCTGGTGTGTGTATACGCCCTGCGTCCGCTCGACTTTGCGGCGTTCCCGACCATTCTGCTTTCCGATTCCGCCGGATTTGCGGCGTGACAGTTGAAAGTTTCTTGACCGTTTCTGGGATTGCTCAAGATCGAGCGCCGTTTGAGCGGCGCTTAATCTCAATTGGGTGATCAATAAATTACCATCCGAAAAACACCAACGACATCCAATAGCCTGATGGTACGAATTATACTTGTTGTTCGGTCAGCAGTATTGGCTAGGATCCAAGTTGTTTAAGATAAGTACCAGTTTGTCAAATTCGATACCATGTTGCTGGCATGCTTTCGGAAAAAGACTATGGCTTGTAAGCCCGGGAAGGGTGTTAAGCTCAATAAGGTACGGCTCTGTGTTGTGGACGATGAAGTCTGCTCTAAAGTAATCAAGCTCAAGTGCCTCAGCGATAGCAGAGCAGTAGTTGGTGACTAGTTGATGGGTGCTCCTGTCTAGGATGGAGAGGGTGGCATTCGTCTTGGTGGATATGAATTTCGCATCATAAGAGAAGAAATCACTCTCAAATTCAACTGTATAGATGGGTAGCGTGGATTTGTTTAAATAGCATACGGATAACTCGGGCCCACTTATAAATTCTTCTATTAGAATTCCAGTGTGAAATTTTGCTGCTGCGTTTATAGCAGGCTGGAGGTCAGCTTTGAGGTCGCGGACCAGAGACACACCGAAGCTACATCCTTCACGGTTAGGTTTGACGATGCAGGGTGTTCCTAGGCGTTCACTGATTTCTTCAAAACAAACGTCATCACCGTTTTTCGAGTAAAGATAGTTTGCGACATTTATTCCAAGTCCTCTTGCAATATGCTTCGTTAGAAGCTTGTCCATGCAGATTGCGCTGGCCTGAGGAGAAGGGCCATTATATGGGATCCCTAGTCCTTCTAAATATGCTTGTGCCATCCCGTTTTCACCGAAACCGCCATGAAGCGCCAAAAAGACTCTGGTGAATTTAGCGAGGTCCAGACTAAGCAGTTCTCTATAGTCCGAAATGGTGAAAATCTCATGGCTGATTTGGAGGGTTTTCAACGATTGTGAGACAGCTTCGGAAGTTTGAAGGGAAACCTCCCGCTCCGAGGAGTTTCCACCCGTTATAATTGCAATATTTTCAATCATTTCATTTGCCCCCTATGATTTAAGTGGATAAGCTGAAGCACCTTTTGTGAAAGCGATTCTGCACCTGCTCGAACGGTTTTGATGTCCATGTCGCTGGTAAAGGATAAGCGGATCGCACTGTTGGCCCTCATTGCGCTGTGCCCAATCCCGGTGATGACGTAAGAGGGGGAAAGATTGTTAGAGTTGCAGGCTGATCCGGAAGAGATGCAGACGTTTCTCAAGCAACTAATCAAGGTTTCTGAGCGCATCCCAAGAATGGAAATATTCAAGATGTGAGGTGTCGAAACAGCGTCTGGAGAATTAATTAGGAACGCGATGTCATGCTTGTTTAGTGTTTCAAGTATTGCATTTCTCAGTTGTTTCGCAGCGGACCATGAGGCAGGGTAATCCTTGTTCTTTAGTCGACGTGCCGCAGCGCCGAATCCGGCGATCAGTTGAGTGGGAAGTGTGCCGCTACGGAGTGAAGATTGACCGCCGCCAAATGTGAGAGGACGCAAACGAGAAAAGCTGGAGGAAGAAACATAGAGGGCGCCGATGCCCTTTGGCCCTTCGATTTTATGGGCTGAAATCGAAGCGCAATCTACGCCAAGTTCTTTGACGTTGATAGGTAGCTTGCCCAACGCTTGAGCGGCATCGATATGGAAAAGTGCATTTGAGTTTTCTAATGCCTTTTTGATTTCTAGAAGGTTTTGAAATGTGCCTATTTCGGAATTCACATAAGAAATAGAGAGCAGTGATGTGTTTTCATCCAGTAGGCTGTTTAGATGCGTTAGATTGACTCGTCCGTCTGAATCGATTTTCATTCGTCGAATCTCTATGTTGCGTTTTTCTAATTCTTCTGCGGCTAAAAGACTGGATTTGTGGTCGATAGGGCATATAATTATATTGCTTCTTGCGGTGGTGGCGCTTCCAAGAATCGCAATGTTATTGCTTTCCGTGGCGCCAGATGTGAAAACTATTTCAGCCGGTGTGCAGCCTAGCAGCTCAGAAATATGTGAAGCACTTTCAAAGACAGCACTCCGTGCAAGACGGCCTAGAATGTGCGCAGATGAGGGGTTTCCGTAGTTGATGTTGTCATATTTCGCCATTTCCTTTATGACGTCATCAGCGCACGGAGTAGTGGCTGCAGCATCTAGATAGATTACCGAGTCTGGTTGCATGGCTGGCCTCTCAAGTTCTATAGGTGACGATATGGATGCCTTTGCTGTATATTTCTTCGGTCGTGAGCTCCCCGCTCCCTCCCAGATCTGCCACCAATATGCTTACAGGATCGAACTCGTAAAGTGAGAGGGCGATCTCAACTCCCTTTCTAATTGGAGCATGGCATTCATTTGGGGCGAGGAGAATCAAAAGGCGAGCGCCTGCTCTATAGGCTTCGGAAATCATTTCTGTTATTTCACCTGCGCAACCGGTCATGCCGCAACTGACCAGTGGTAAAGGTGTGCCCGAAGAGTCAGTGAATGAAATCTCGGACATTTCTGGTTGATCTGGAATACATCGTTTCTCGAGTTTTCCTTGCTTCACCAGTCGAGAAGCCTCATTTTGAAAGCGATTTTTCAACCATGTCTCGGGGAAACAAAGTGTATGTTTGCGACTGGGTGTGATATTTTTTGTAGTGACGATTGAGGATGAGTTAAGGTGCGTGAGGTAGCTTGTTGGAAGTTGCTTGAAGTGGTTGTAAAATTCGGCCCTATAGTCTTGAGTGATTTTGTCGCTTGGGACGTATTGCCAATCGTTGATCAAAAGGAGTAGGTTTCCGCTTTGGTTATTCTTGACTATATGGTGCTCTGCGAATTCTATAGCTAACTTCCAAGAATAGGTGGGAAATATGCCCACTCGCTCCTTGATTTGTGCTTTTAATGTAGGGTCTTGTATGTCCTCAAAGACTCCTGGTGCCAGTCGATCGCTCTGTTTGTCATAAAATAGCATGAAGTGGCCGGCCATGATGTGAGCGGCATTCAAGGGTTCGGCATCCATGAAGTTGAAAATGCGACTTTTTAGCTCGGCTTCTGTAAATGCAAAGCTTTCATGTGTCGTTATTTTTTTCATAATTTATCCTTGCGGGTAGTTTTGGGGTGAGGGTTATTGAGTAAATGCATTGGTAAGATCGCGAGTTAATTCGTCTGGGTCTTCAAGTCCGAGATATATCCTTGCGCACTCACTGTTAATGCCTAGTCTTTTTGCTGAGGGCATGTCGCGAGTATCAATAAGATTGACGAGGCTTGTCGTGCCGCCCCATCCATAGCCGATCTTTATTAGGTTTAGTCGGTTCAGGCGAGATATCAGTTCGTTGCGAGAGCATGAAAATTCAACGGTGAAAAGGCTGTTGAATCCATAGATCATCGAGTTTTGTAGGTGGAGCTCAGTGTTTTGGAGAATGGGATGTATTGCCTGTTTTAAAAGAGGCAGTGGCTTGAGGCTTCTAAGTACCTTGCGAGTCGTACTCATTTGAAATGATAGGCGAGCGCCGAGCGTGCTGATTGATCGAATTGCTGCTGAGCAGGCGTGTGAGCTCACATGGTTGCCCGTTAATGCGGAGGTGGTTTTAAGGTTTACATACAGATCTTTTCGCTTGGTTATTAGTGCTCCGAGAGAGATGCCCTCTACAGCCCCGTGGTATTTGCTCATTGAAATCAAGCTGATGTCCGCGCCGAGTGATAAGGGGTGGTGAAATAGTGATGCTGCCCATGTGTTGTCGGCCACAATCAACGCTGGGTGGTCGTGTCTTGATTCGACGATCGCATTAATATTCATGACCTCGTACGTGAATGCGCCTGGGTTTTCAAATATGATTAATTTTGTCTTTAGAGTTAGTTTATTTTTTAGAGTCGCGGCTTCGCTAGGTGTGAAGTATTCAATTTTTACACCAATATTTTCAAAGTGATTCAGCAGCCATCGTGTGGAGTAAACGATGGTGTCTCCAGCAAGTACGTGATCACCTGGTTTCACGAATGTTGTCAGCAACAGGTTGAAGGCGGACTGCCCGGAAGGTGTTAAGACTGCGAACTTGCCCTTCTCGAGGTCGGCTACCCGCTGAGAAAGTTGTCGAGTCGTTGGTGTGTCAACGCCGCCATAGTACAGACCACTGAAAAGATCATTGTCTATGTCTGCTAGGCTTTCTTCATTGATGGGTGGCAACTGATCAAAGGTGTCGACTAAATAGCTGGTGCACTCCATGGCTGGCGTTTGTGTGGATTGGATTCCTCCTGTGGGGAAGAGGCCAACCTGGGCCAGTTTACTACGTGTCATCTCAGGCATCGCTTGCCTCGAACTCATTGAGAAGAAGGATTATTTCTTTAACTTCGCCAACCTGAGGTGCACAGACATTGGGTAAGGGATATTCGAGGGAGGCTTCACCGAATCTATGGAAATACTCCAGCAGTTCACCTTCGGGAGTGCCCCAGCGCAGGTAATTTTCATTCTCGCTTTCGCGGCTACTCCGCAGTGGGTGCTGGACCGCCCAGTTTGCACTTAAGGTAATAGGCTGTCCTGTCTCCTGCTTAAGCTTTATGAGTCCATTAAGCAAGTTTCGGCGACTGATATGTGCTTCACCCAAGCCAAAAAGTAATGCGCACCCGCAATCGATATGATTTGCAGCCATAAAATCCAGAGCTTGTAAGAATCGGTCTTTCCACGTTTGTTTATTGCCATCAACGTCTTTGCTCATGCCCCCAATTTCTTGTGGTTCAAGCGTTTCGAGTCCGATGAATATATACCTAAGGCCACATTTGGCTAGCCTTTGAATAACGTCCTTTTTTCTAAGAATCTGATCGATCGTGAATTGGCCTCCGAAAATGACTTCTAAAGGGGCTTTCTCAAGTAATTGACACAGCTGTGTGATTGCGACTGGGCTACCGCTAAGGAATATCGAATCTTCGACGAATGCGCTTGCCCCCTTGCTGGGGTGATCTTGCATTACTGCGCTAACTGTCTCGTTGAGTTGATTGTAGAGTCGTCGTGGGGCGCCTTGTATGTCCTGGATGTTTCCGGCAATGCTGCGGCGTTCACTGCAAAAATTACAATCATAGATACACCCAGGCCCAGTATCGCTGAATATATGTGAGGTCATGCGCCCCTCGAAAACATCAAATGAAGCGGTGACCCCAAATGTACCGACCACTGAGGGTAATTCGTCGCGCTTCAGAGGTACGCCATCACTTACAAGTGTGTTATCGATGCGTGGGAAGTCAGCGATCCATCGCCCTTCAGTTTTCATATCCAGGTTTTCTGCAATGAACGTCGCTGGGCTTTGATTGCAGCGACTAAAAAGCTCGCCAATCTCTGCAATCAATTTTTCCGCCTCTCCGGAAATTATGACGTCAAATAGTGGAGGGATTTCACACTCTCTGATAAGGCGCCCCGGCGAGGCTCTATGGTGTTTGACGAGTGAGGGTAGCCTCTTTCTTTCGTCAGCAAGGTATATCGTTTCATTAACGTGCCGCCCACCCAGTACGATGAGTAATCTATCGCCGAACATTTTTCTAGCGACTTTTGCACATTCCACTGCGCCAGGCATGCAGAGCGTCATGGCGCCAATGAATAGAATGTTGGGTCGAGATGCTTGTATTAAATTTTCATAGCGATGCATGTCATCCAGTGAGTACATGAGCAAAAAATGCTCTCTCAACTTTTTGTCGAGTCGCCCCCAGTTGCTGTTTCCCCAAGCACCTTTCCTTTGTTTAGCGAGGCTTGCCGCATAGCGGCATGCGTTAAAGAGGCTGACAGGGTCAGTGCTGTTCAAAGCCCTGCCTGATTTGTGGCCGCTGATGCATTCCGGCGCAGAGACCGCGATCGCTCGAATCTGTAGATGAGGCGTGACGATTTTGGGGGCGGACGACCGCTCGCCCAGGGTCGCCCTCTTAGTGATTTGCAAAGGCATGCTCTTCCATTCCTGAATATCGGCAAATGCCGTTGTTATTTTTTTTGGATATTGGATACAGTAGCCAAAATCTCCTGACTGAGGCCTGTCGAAATGAAACAAAATGTGATCGCACTGGTTTTTGGGGGGCGGAGCTCAGAGCATTCAGTGGCGCTACGCTCCGCCGCTACAATCCACGCGGCGCTGATGGCTCTCGGTCACAGGGTGCACTGTGTAGGGATAGATCGTGAGGGCAACTGGAGGTATCAAGGAGAGCCGTGCCAGTTCCCTGGTGCGGTTGATCGGTCGGCTCCGTTGATTTCAATTCGTCCAGGCCATCGCTCGCTCTCATACACAACTCAAGAGAGCGGCACGGTGGAGATTGGGATCGATTTGCTTTTCCCGGCACTGCATGGTCGGTGGGGGGAGGATGGAACAATTCAAGGATTGGCAGCGATGTGCGGTTTGCCGTGTGTGGGCTCCGGGGTGCTAGGTTCGGCAATGGCCATGGATAAAGATGTCACAAAGAGAATGGTCCAGTCTGCCGGGCTTGTTGTGGGGCCTTGGCTGGCCTTGAACTCCATGCGTCCTTGGGAGGAACTGGTTGAGTGCCTGGGTAGCAGCACGCTCTTCGTAAAGCCCGCTACTTCGGGCTCATCGATTGGTGTGTCTAGGGTCTCCAACGCCTTGGAATATGCTGCGGCATTTGCTATTGCAGCACGAGAAGACACAAAGGTGCTGGTGGAGGCTGCTGTCTGTGGAAGAGAGATAGAGTGTGGTGTGCTCGAGCTTGAGGAGGGTTTGATGGCCTCGGTGGTGGGTGAAATAATCAAAAAGGAAGGGCACGCCTATTACGATTATCAGGCGAAATACGATTCCAACAGTGTGACAGGTCTTCGTGTGCCAAGCTTGTTGCCACCTGACATTGTCGCGCGCATCCAGGCTTTATCTGTCCAGGCGTTTAGATGCCTTGAACTGAAGGGGTACGCCAGGGTGGATTTTTTCTTGACAGAAGAGGGTGAGATTATTCTCAATGAGATCAATACCTTACCCGGATTTACGAGTGCCAGTATGTACCCGAAGATGTTTGAGTGCTCCGGTTACCCTCCGCCGAAGTTGGTAGGAGCGCTAGTCGAATATGGGCTCTCATCAGCATCTAAAGAACGTTTATGACACGTCCTGCCGACGCCGCTTCTCAAGAAACGTAACGATTGCATCTCGTCCCTCGGCAAGGTGCTCGGCTAAAAATTGCTTGGCGGCTTCGCGATCACCCTTGGCGCAAGCGCTCAAAATGCTTTTATGATCCTGTTGCGATTTCTTGTGATAGTCGAGATTTGTCAACAAAAAACGAAGATGGCGATCCACCGAGTCATGAAGGGACTTAATTAATGCAAGTAACCTGGGGCGCTTTGCTTTTGAATAAAGAAAGTGATGGAATTTTTCATTGAGTTCGCTAAGGTGGTGCGGGTCGGTGGCATGCTCCATGGCAGATATGAGTTCGTACATCTGCGCCAGATCATTTTCTACGATGTTGTCAAAACCAAAGTCCAAGGCGGTGCATTCTGCCATGATCCGCATATCATAGATCTCGACAATGTCTTCAATCGTCATGATCGCTACAGAGGCCCCTTTATGGACTTCGTAGGTAACAAGCCCTTCGGCCTCCAACTGCCTTATGGCGTCCCTTATCGGCATTCGACTCAAACCGAATTTTGAGGCTAGCTCTTCTTGGCGCAAAGCCGTACCTTCGGCTATTGCGCCAGAAAGTATGCCTTCGCGTAGCGACTCGACTACATAATCCATCGCGGTTTTATGGCGATGTTTGTCAGGAACGATAAAGCTATCGAGAGAGTTTGCCACCATGTTCTCCGGGTCAAGCGATGTAGTCAAAAGCGCTGGCGAAGGTATCACAGACTCACTAGAGCTACCAATCGAGTAATTGGCATGATGTTCATGCCTTTGAGCAGTCATTGGCTCCCTACATCCGCATAGAAACCATGAGCTTTTGCATGATCAAGTCGCTCAGAATTTTTTTGCAGTGGGCCTCCCTCTCTTTGGCTTTTCAAGAGGTTCAGCCTTGGGCCTTTGCCGTTGAGGCGAGTGGGGCGGGAGGTCTCGTTTCTCTCGGTGATTGCCTGCTGATGAGCCATCAGCCAACGCGATGGAGTTCGCCCGGTTCATCTTTTCGTGTGGGTGTCAGCCAAAGTTGGAAAGCTTCTTGCAAAGCCACGCCCAGGCGCCCCCTGGGCGTCAAAGTTTTGCATCAAGAGGACTCGCGGTGGATCGCACTCAGTTAATCAGCAACGCCCGCAACAACCTGGTCGGGCTCGGCCGGGGCAACCTGGGGGTGCCGCTGTTGCTGCTGGTGATGTTGGCAATGATGATGTTGCCGATACCGCCGTTCCTGCTCGACGTGTTCTTCACGTTCAACATCGCCCTGTCGATCGTGGTGCTGCTGGTCTGTGTATACGCCTTGCGCCCGCTCGACTTCGCTGCGTTCCCCACCATCCTGCTGGTGGCCACGTTGTTGCGCCTGGCCCTGAACGTGGCGTCCACCCGTGTGGTCATGCTGCATGGCCAGGAGGGCCACGGCGCTGCCGGTAAAGTGATCCAGGCCTTTGGTGAGGTGGTGATCGGCGGTAACTACGTGGTCGGTGCGGTGGTGTTCGCCATCCTCATGATCATCAACTTCGTGGTGGTGACCAAGGGCGCCGGGCGTATCTCGGAAGTGAGTGCGCGTTTCACCCTCGACGCCATGCCCGGCAAGCAGATGGCCATCGACGCCGACCTCAATGCCGGCCTGATCGACCAGGCCCAGGCCAAGCACCGCCGTGCCGAGGTGGCGCAGGAGGCCGAGTTCTACGGTTCGATGGACGGTGCCAGCAAGTTCGTGCGCGGCGACGCCATCGCCGGCTTGCTGATCCTGTTCATCAACCTGATCGGTGGCATGCTCATCGGCATGCTGCAGCACAATATGTCGTTCAGCGAGGCCGGCAAGGTCTATGCCCTGCTGACCATTGGTGACGGTTTGGTGGCGCAATTGCCATCACTGCTGCTGTCCACCGCCGCCGCGATCATGGTCACCCGTGCTTCAGGCTCTGAAGACATGGGCAAGCTGATCAATCGGCAGATGTTCGATTCGCCCAAGGCGCTGGCGGTGTCGGCGGGGCTGATGATCGTCATGGGCCTGGTGCCGGGCATGCCGCACATTGCCTTCCTCAGCCTCGGCCTGATGGCGGCCGGCGGCGCCTACCTGGTGTGGAAGAAGCAGCAACAGGCCAAGGTCAAAGCCCAGCAAGAGGCGCAGCGTCAGCAGGACCTGCTGCCCTCGCCACAGCGTGCGCTGGAAACCAAGGAGCTGGGTTGGGACGACGTCACTCCTATCGACATGATCGGCCTGGAGGTCGGCTATCGGTTGATCCCGCTGGTCGATCGCAACCAGGGCGGCCAGTTGCTGGCGCGGATCAAGGGCGTGCGCAAGAAGCTGTCGCAGGACCTGGGCTTCCTGATGCCCACCGTGCACATTCGTGACAACCTCGACCTGCAACCCAGCGCCTATCGCCTGACCCTGATGGGGGTGATTCTGGCCGAGGCGGAGATCTACCCGGACCGCGAACTGGCGATCAACCCTGGGCAGGTGTTTGGCACCCTCAACGGTATTGCCGCGCGCGACCCGGCGTTTGGCCTGGAAGCGGTGTGGATCGACGTCGGCCAGCGCTCACAGGCGCAGTCGCTGGGTTACACCGTGGTCGATGCCAGCACCGTGGTGGCCACCCACCTCAACCAGATTCTGCAGAAACACTGCCACGAGCTGATCGGCCACGAAGAGGTTCAGCAACTGCTGCAGGTGCTGGCCAAGGCATCGCCTAAACTTGCAGAAGAGCTGGTGCCGGGTGTCATTTCCTTGTCGGGGCTGCTCAAGGTGCTGCAAGCCCTGTTGTCGGAACAGGTGCCAGTGCGCGATATTCGCAGTATTGCCGAGGCTATCGCGAACAACGCCGGCAAGAGTCAAGATACCGCCGCACTGGTGGCGGTGGTGCGCGTCGGATTGTGTCGCGCCATCGTGCAAAGCATTGTCGGCGTTGAGTCGGAGCTTCCAGTGATTACCCTGGAGCCAAGGTTGGAACAGATTTTGCTGAATAGTCTGCAAAGGGCCGGGCAGGGTCAGGAAGATGGTGTTCTTCTGGAGCCTAGCATGGCCGAGAAGCTGCAACGTTCGCTGATCGAGGCGGCCCAGCGCCAGGAAATGCAGGGTCAGCCGGCCATCCTGCTGGTCGCCGGCCCGATCCGCGCCATGTTGTCGCGTTTCGGTCGCCTGGCTGTACCGAATTTGCATGTTCTGGCGTATCAGGAAATACCGGACAACAAGCAAGTCACCATCGTTGCCACCGTGGGCCCTAACGGCTGAGGTAGGGGATAATGCAAGTTAAGCGATTTTTCGCCGCCGATATGCGTCAGGCCATGAAACTGGTCCGTGACGAGCTGGGCGCCGATGCCGCAATCATTGGCAACCGCCGCATTGCCGGTGGTGTCGAGCTGACGGCCGCGCTGGACTACAAGCTGTCCGCCCTGGCCCCGCGTGTGCCCAACGCCGAGCTGGAAGAAGAGCTGCGCAAGACCCACACGCGCATTGCCACTGCCCAGGCCGAGCTGGACCAGCGTCAGGACAGCAGCGACAACAACCGCCAATTGTTCGCCGGGCAATCTTTGACCGCTGCCGAACCGTTGATCGAGCCGCACGTCGATGCCCCTGAGGCCGCCGCCGTACCGGCTGCTGCGCCGGTTGACCCGCGCCTGTTCGATGCCATGCGCTCGGAGCTGTCGGGCCTGCGCGAGCTGCTGGAAGTGCAACTCGGTTCGCTGGCCTGGAATCAGCTGCAGGGCAGCAAGCCGCAGCAGGCCAACCTTTGGCGCCGCCTGCAGCGCATCGGCCTGTCCGGGCCGATCGCCCGCGAGCTGCTGGACCTGACCGCCGAGATCGAGGAACCGCGCCAGGCC
>NZ_JBQENN010000016.1:0-23986 GCF_052044625.1 Pseudomonas sp. 22515 | reverse complement strand
GCATGCTGCTGGCTCACTTGGCGCGGATGATCGAAGTACCTGAAATCGAGCCGATCGAAGAGGGCGGGGTGATCGCCATGGTCGGCCCGGCGGGCATGGGCAAGACCACCACCCTGGCCAAGCTGGCCGCGCGCTACGTGCTCAAGTACGGCGCGCAGAACCTGGCGCTGGTGAGCATGGACAGCTTCCGTATCGGCGCCCAGGAGCAGCTCAAGACCCTGGGCCGCATCCTCAACGTGCCGGTGACTTACGTCGACCCGGGCCAGTCGCTGGCAGCAGCGCTGGAGCCACTGCTGCGCAAGCGCGTGGTGCTGATCGATACTGCCGGCCTGCAAGCCAGCGACCCTGCGCTGCGCATGCAACTGGAAACCTTGGCCGGGCGTGGCATTGCCGCGAAGAACTACCTGGTGCTGGCCACCACCAGCCAGAAGCAGGTGCTGACCGCCGCCTACCACAGCTACAAGCGCTGTGGCCTGGCCGGCTGCATCCTGACCAAACTCGATGAAACGGCAAGCCTTGGCGATGTGTTGAGCCTTGCCATCAGTCATGAACTGCCAGTGGCCTATCTTACCGATGGCCCACGCATTCCTGACGACCTGCACCTGCCGCGGGGCCACCAGTTGGTCACGCGGGCGGTGAATGTGCAGCAGCAGGACGAGCCCAGCGAAGAGGCCATGGCCGACATGTTCGCTGATCTCTATCACAACCCACGGCGAGCGGGTTGACCATGAAGCGTGTGCAAAGTCGCTATGCCAAGGGGCACGCAGAATTGCCCTACGTGTGGCCTGAGTCCCAGCGAGACAAGGTAAAGAACAGACATGGGTAGCATGCATCCCGTACAGGTGATCGCCGTGACCGGTGGCAAAGGTGGCGTCGGCAAGACTAACGTTTCAGTGAACTTGTCCCTGGCGCTGGCCGAGCTTGGCCGCAGGGTCATGCTGCTGGACGCCGACCTGGGCCTGGCCAATGTCGACGTGTTGCTGGGCCTTACCCCCAAACGTACCCTCGCCGATGTGATTGAAGGGCGTTGCGAGCTGCGTGACGTGATGCTGCAGGGCCCCGGCGGTGTGCGCATCGTGCCGGCAGCCTCGGGCACCCAGAGCATGGTGCATCTGGCCCCGGCCCAGCATGCCGGGCTGATCCAGGCGTTCAGCGAGATCGGCGACAACCTCGATGTGTTGGTGATCGATACCGCTGCGGGTATCGGTGACTCGGTGGTCAGCTTCGTTCGCGCCGCCCAAGAAGTGCTGCTGGTGGTGTGTGATGAACCTACCTCGATTACCGACGCCTACGCGTTGATCAAGCTGCTCAATCGCGACTATGGCATGAACCGTTTCCGTGTGTTGGCCAACATGGCGCAGAGCCCGCAGGAAGGGCGCAACCTGTTTGCCAAGCTGACCAAGGTCACCGACCGCTTCCTTGACGTTGCCCTGCAGTACGTGGGTGCCGTGCCGTACGACGAGTGCGTGCGCAAGGCGGTGCAGAAGCAGCGTGCCGTCTACGAAGCCTTCCCTCGCTCCAAGTGCGCGCTGGCCTTCAAGGCGATTGCCCAGAAGGTCGACAGCTGGCCGCTGCCGGCCAATCCGCGCGGCCATCTGGAGTTCTTTGTCGAGCGCTTGGTGCAACCCACCAGCGCGGGACCCGTACTATGAACGCCAGTGGCTTCAAGATGTACAGCCGGGCGGCGAAGGACGCCCAGTACGAGCTGATCGAACGCTACGCCCCGCTGGTCAAGCGCATCGCGTACCACCTGTTGGCGCGGTTGCCGGCCAATGTGCAAGTCGAGGACCTGATCCAGGCCGGCATGATCGGCCTGCTGGAAGTGGCCAACAAATACGACGCCAGCAAGGGCGCCAGCTTTGAGACCTACGCCGGCATCCGCATCCGCGGGGCCATGCTGGACGAAGTGCGCAAAGGCGATTGGGCACCGCGTTCGGTACACCGCAACACCCGTATGGTCAGTGATGCCATGCGTGCAGTTGAGGCCAGAACAGGCCGTGACGCTAAAGATCATGAAGTTGCTGCCGAACTCCAATTGAGTCTCGATGATTACTACGGGATCTTGAACGATACCCTGGGCAGCCGCCTGTTCAGCTTTGACGACCTGTTGCAGGACGGCGAGCACGAAGGGCTGCATGAGGATGGCGCCAGTGGCCAGGTCGAACCTGCGCGCGGCCTGGAGGAGGAGCGCTTCCAGGCTGCCCTGACCGAGGCTATCGCCAACCTGCCGGAGCGTGAGCGCCTGGTGCTGGCGCTGTACTACGACGAAGAGCTGAACCTCAAGGAAATCGGTGAGGTGCTGGGTGTCAGCGAGTCGCGGGTCAGCCAGTTGCACAGCCAATGTGCTGCGCGCCTGCGCAGCCGCCTGGGGGAATGGCGGGCGCGTTGAGCCCACTGTCGTTGCAGTCGTTTTCCACGTTGTACCGAATTGAATGAGTGCGTGCTCGGTAGGCCGAGCGCGTTTGAGACTGCTTGGAGGTCTAATTGGACAAGAACATGAAAATCCTCATCGTTGACGACTTTTCGACGATGCGGCGGATCATCAAGAACCTGTTGCGTGACCTGGGTTTCACCAACACCGACGAAGCCGATGACGGCACCACGGCGTTGCCGATGCTGGAAAACGGTCACTACGACTTCCTGGTGACCGACTGGAACATGCCGGGCATGTCCGGCATCGACCTGCTGCGTAAAGTGCGTGCCAGCGACAAGCTGAAAAGCATGCCGGTCTTGATGGTGACCGCTGAAGCCAAGCGCGACCAGATCATTGAAGCGGCACAGGCCGGCGTCAATGGTTACGTGGTCAAGCCGTTCACCGCTCAGGTGCTCAAAGAGAAGATCGAGAAGATCTTCGAACGCGTCAACGGCTGAGTCACGTCAGGGGGGGCGCGTCATGGATTCATCACAAACGTCTTTGGGCGAGTTCGAGTCGACCCTGAAGAAGCATGCTCAGGAGTTGGTCGAAAGCCTGGAGCGGGGCCGTTTCGGCGAGGCGGTGCAGTTGATTCACGAACTGAACCAGACCCGCGACCGCGGCCTGTACCAGGAAGTCGGCAAGCTGACTCGCGAGCTGCACAGTGCCATCGTCAGTTTCCAGATCGACCCCACCATGCCGCAGGCAGAAGAGGTGTCGCAAATTACCGACGCCACCGAGCGCCTGTCGTATGTGGTCAAGCTGACCGAGGGCGCGGCCAACCGCACCATGGACCTGGTCGAGGAAAGCACACCGGTGCTCAATGAGCTGGCCAGCGAGGCCAAGGCCCTGAGCACCGACTGGCAGCGCTTTATGCGCCGCGAAGTGGCTGCGCCGGAATTCCGTGATCTGGTCAAGCGCGTCGACAGTTTCCTGACGCACAGCGCCGAGGGTAACCGCAAGGTTTCCGGGCACCTCAATGACATTTTGCTGGCCCAGGACTATCAGGACCTGACCGGCCAGGTGATCAAGCGCGTCACCGCACTGGTGACCGAGGTGGAAAGCAACCTGCTCAAGCTGGTGCTGATGGCCAGCCAGGTCGACCGCTTTGCCGGTATAAAACATGACCACGATCAATTGCGTGCAGAAAAAGATCGAGAAAAACATCCGACTCGGGGTGAAGGTCCGCAGATTCATGCCGATAAGCGTGAAGACGTCGTGTCCGGTCAGGACGATGTCGATGATCTGCTGTCCAGCCTTGGTTTTTAAGGAGCACGTTTGATGAGCTTCGGCGCCGATGAAGAAATCCTCCAGGATTTCCTGGTAGAAGCCGGCGAAATACTTGAGCAATTGTCCGAGCAACTGGTCGAGCTGGAAAGCCGACCTGACGATGCCGACCTGCTCAATGCGATCTTTCGCGGTTTCCACACTGTAAAAGGGGGCGCCGGCTTCCTCCAGCTGAACGAGCTGGTGGAGTGCTGCCATATCGCCGAGAACGTGTTCGACGTCCTGCGCAAAGGTGAGCGCCGGGTCGATGCGGAACTGATGGATGTGGTGCTCGAGGCACTGGATACGGTCAACAGCATGTTTGGCCAGGTGCGCGAGCGTGCCGAAGTGACACCGGCCACCCCTGCACTGCTGGCAGCGTTGTCGCGCCTGGCCGAACCTGGCGCAGCCGAAACTGTTGCAGCGCCTGCACCGGCACCGGTTGCCGACGTGTCGGTTGCCGCGCCGGCCGAGGCCGAGGAGCAACACCAGGACATCACTGACAGCGAATTCGAGCAGTTGCTCGATTCGCTCGATGCGGTCAAGGCGCAAGCGGCGGCCGACGAGCAGATGCAGGGCGAGACTGTCAGCGGTGCGGGTGATGAAATCACCGACGCCGAGTTCGAATCACTGCTCGACCAGTTGCACGGCAAGGGCCAGTTCAATGCCGAGGTTGCCGCGCCGCCGGTGGCCGTCAGCAGCGAAGCGGTCAGTGATGAGATCACCGACGCCGAATTCGAATCGCTGCTCGACCAGCTGCATGGCAAGGGCACCTTCCAGGCTGGCGCCTTGCCAGCCGCCCAGGCACCAGCGCCTGCCGCACCCGACAACAGTGCCGCCAGCGATGAAATCAGCGAGCACGAGTTCGAAGCCCTGCTGGACCAGTTGCACGGCAAGGGCAAGTTCGGTGGCGATGTTGCCGCTGTAGAGGCCCCGGCTGCTGTCCAGGCGCAAGCGCCGGCTGCCGCCAAGGCCGAAAGCCCGCCGGTGGCCAAGCCCGCTGCCGCGCCAGCGCCTTCGCCGGCCAGCAAACCTGCCGCGGCGCCTCGCGCGCCGGCCCCGGCCGCCGAAAAGCATGCCGCCAGCGAAGCGGAAACCACGGTACGCGTCGATACCGCGCGCCTGGACGAGATCATGAACATGGTCGGCGAACTGGTGCTGGTGCGTAACCGCCTGGTGCGCCTGGGCCTGAACAGCGGCGACGAGGCCATGTCCAAGGCCGTGTCCAACCTTGACGTGGTCACCGCCGACCTGCAGACCGCGGTGATGAAAACCCGTATGCAGCCGATCAAGAAAGTCTTCGGCCGCTTCCCGCGCCTGGTCCGCGACCTGGCGCGCCAGTTGAAGAAAGAGATCAATCTGGAGCTGGTCGGCGAAGAGACCGACCTTGACAAGAACCTCGTAGAAGCCTTGGCCGACCCGTTGGTGCACTTGGTGCGCAATGCGGTCGACCACGGTATCGAGATGCCCGAGGAGCGTGAAACGTCTGGCAAGGCACGTACCGGCCGCGTAGTGCTGTCGGCCGAACAGGAAGGCGACCACATCCTGCTGTCGATTTCGGACGACGGCAAGGGCATGGACCCGAACATCCTGCGCGCCAAGGCCGTGGAAAAGGGCCTGATGGACAAGGACGCCGCCGAGCGCCTGAGCGAGTCGGACTGCTACAACCTGATCTTCGCCCCTGGTTTCTCGACCAAGACCGAGATTTCCGATGTGTCCGGGCGTGGCGTGGGCATGGACGTGGTGAAAACCAAGATCTCCCAGCTCAACGGCTCGATCAACATTTTCTCGGCCAAGGGCCAAGGCTCCAAGATCGTCATCAAGGTGCCGCTGACCCTGGCGATCATGCCCACCCTGATGGTGATGTTGGGCAACCAGGCGTTCGCCTTCCCGCTGGTCAACGTCAACGAGATCTTCCACCTCGACCTGTCGCGCACCAACGTGGTGGACGGCCAGGAAGTGGTGATCGTGCGCGACAAGGCGCTGCCGCTGTTCTACCTCAAGCGCTGGCTGGTCCAGGGCCAGGTGCACGAAGAGCAGCACGAGGGCCACGTGGTGATTCTGTCGGTCGGCACCCAGCGCATCGGTTTTGTCGTTGACCAACTGGTGGGCCAGGAAGAAGTGGTCATCAAGCCGCTGGGCAAGATGCTGCAAGGCACCCCGGGCATGTCCGGGGCCACCATTACCGGCGACGGTCGCATCGCGTTGATTCTCGACGTCCCGAGCATGCTCAAGCGTTACGCCGCGCGGCGTATTTGATTTCGGTGGCGCGCCCTGGCGGGTTGCGCCGCCTAATGGAGTGTTTATGGCAGTCAAGGTCCTGGTGGTGGATGATTCTGGTTTCTTCCGCCGCCGTGTCTCGGAAATCCTCTCGGCGGATCCAACGATCCAGGTAGTGGGTACCGCGACCAACGGCAAGGAAGCAATCGACCAGGCGCTGGCGCTCAAGCCCGATGTGATCACCATGGACTACGAAATGCCCATGATGGATGGCATTACCGCCGTGCGGCACATCATGCAGCGCTGCCCGACGCCCGTATTGATGTTCTCGTCGCTGACCCATGAAGGCGCCCGCGTCACCCTTGACGCGCTGGATGCCGGCGCAGTGGACTACCTGCCGAAAAACTTCGAGGACATCTCGCGCAACCCTGACAAGGTCAAGCAGTTGCTGTGCGAGAAGGTGCACACCATTTCGCGCAGCAACCGCAGGATCGGCAGCTATGCCAGAACGGCGCCGGTCGCCACGCCAGCGCCGGCCAGCACCTTCGCCAGCCAGGCGCAGACGCGCCCGGCAGCGCCTGCCCGTGCAGCGGCCCCGACACCGGCGGCCTCGCAGTCGCCGGCACCCAAGCGCAAACCCTACAAACTGGTGGCCATCGGTACCTCCACGGGGGGGCCGGTGGCGCTGCAGCGGGTACTGACCCAGCTGCCGGCCAATTTCCCGGCGCCGATCGTGTTGATCCAGCACATGCCGGCGGCGTTCACCAAAGCGTTTGCCGAACGCCTGGACAAGCTGTGCCGCATCAGCGTCAAGGAAGCCGAAGACGGCGACATGCTGCGCCCGGGCCTGGCCCTGCTGGCCCCCGGTGGCAAGCAGATGATGATCGATGGCCGTGGCACGGTGAAGATCCTGCCCGGCGACGAGCGCCTGAACTACAAACCGTGCGTGGACATCACCTTCGGGTCGGCGGCCAAGTCGTACGGCGACAAGGTGTTGTCGGTGGTGCTCACCGGCATGGGCGCCGATGGCCGCGAGGGCGCGCGCCTGCTCAAGCAGGGGGGCAGCACGGTGTGGGCCCAGGATGAAGCCAGCTGCGTGATTTATGGCATGCCCATGGCCATCGTCAAGGCCAACCTGGCGGATGCCGTGTACAGCCTTGACGAAATCGGCAAGCACCTGGTGGAGGCGTGCGTCTGATGGACGTCCTTAGCCTGATCGGTCTGATCCTGGCTTTCGTTGCCATCGTCGGTGGCAACTTCCTTGAAGGCGGTCATGTCGGTGCTCTGGTCAATGGCCCGGCGGCTCTGATCGTGCTGGGAGGCACCCTGGCGGCGGCGTTGTTGCAGTCGCCGCTGTCGTCGTTCAAGCGTGCCTTGCAGATTTTGCGTTGGATCCTGTTTCCACCGCGGGTCGATCTGGCGGGCGGCATCGACCGAGTGGTGAACTGGAGCCTGACCGCTCGCAAAGAAGGCCTGCTGGGCCTGGAAGGGGTAGCGGACAGCGAGCCCGACCCCTATGCGCGCAAGGGCCTGCAACTGCTGGTGGACGGTGCCGAGCCGGAAGCAATCCGCAGCATCCTTGAGGTCGACTTCCTTACCCAGGAAGGCCGTGACATCCAGGCAGCCAAGGTATTCGAAAGCATGGGCGGCTATGCGCCGACCATCGGCATCATCGGGGCGGTCATGGGCCTTATCCATGTGATGGGCAATCTGGCCGACCCGTCGCAACTGGGCAATGGCATTGCCGTGGCCTTTGTCGCCACCATTTACGGTGTGGCCAGTGCCAACCTTGTGCTATTGCCGGTCGCCAGCAAGCTCAAGGCCATCGTCATGCGCCAGTCGCGCTACCGTGAAATGCTGCTCGAAGGCCTGCTGTCGATTGCCGAAGGTGAAAACCCGCGCTCGATCGAGCTGAAGCTGCAAGGCTTCATGGAGTAACCCATGCGTCGCCGTCGTCATACCGAGGAACACGAAAACCACGAGCGCTGGCTGGTGTCGTACGCCGACTTCATCACGTTGCTGTTCGCCTTCTTCGTGGTGATGTATTCCATTTCCTCGATCAACGAGGGTAAGTACAAGGTTATTTCCCAGGCCTTGCTTGGGGTATTCAACGACCCCGAGCGCAGCATGAAGCCGATCCCGATTGGCGATGAGCAGCCGCTGAGCGTGCGCCCGGCCGAACCGCTGGTCAAAGACAGCGAGCAGACCGAAGCGGGCCTGGCGGCGACCAATGTCGACCCGTTGAAAACCATCAGCGATGACGTGCGCGATGCCTTCGGCGACCTGATCAACAGCGACCAGATGACCGTGCGCGGCAACGAGCTGTGGATCGAGATCGAGCTCAACTCGTCGCTGCTGTTTGGCAGTGGTGACGCGATGCCCAGTGACAAGGCGTTTGCGATCATCGAGAAGGTGGCCAACATCCTCAAGCCGTTCGCCAACCCGGTGCACGTCGAAGGCTTCACCGACAACCTGCCGATCCGCACCGCTCAGTACCCCACCAACTGGGAGTTGTCCTCGGCGCGCGCGGCCAGCATCGTGCGCCTGCTGGCCATGGAGGGCGTCAACCCGGCACGCATGGCTTCGGTGGGCTACGGCGAGTACCAGCCGGTGGCCAGCAACGATACCGCCGAAGGGCGCGCACGCAACCGCCGGGTGGTGCTGGTGATTTCCCGTAATCTGGAAGTGCGCCGCAGCCTGACAGGCTCGGGCAGCGCCAATGCCACACCGGATGCCGCATTGCGCCGGGCTGGCACACAAAGTGCACCGGCAACACGAGCAACAGTGGCGGGGCAGTGATACGTCAATTCCCCGTCGCCGCTGTCCCCTGCAGGCGCGGGTTTACCCGCGAGCCGGGCGACGCGGTGTATGGCACCGGTTGCACCGGTGTTCGCGGGTAAACCCGCTCCTACATTGATTGCGCGAGCTTTCGAATTTTGAGCAAGGCAGTGTCCCTGCCAAATCAATAGATAGAGTTTGCTTGATGAGAGTCTGGGCAGTAGCCAATCAAAAAGGTGGTGTCGGCAAGACCACCACTACCATTGCCCTGGCCGGCCTGCTGGCCGAGGCCGGCAAGCGCGTGGTCGTCGTCGACCTCGACCCGCACGGCTCGATGACCAGCTACTTCGGGCACAACCCGGATGCCCTGGAACACAGCTGCTACGACCTGTTCCTGCACAAGGGCACGGTGCCCGAAGGCTTGCCCGGGCAACTGCTGCTGCCCACCAGCGATGAGCGCATTTCGCTGCTGCCGTCGAGTACCGCCCTGGCGGTGCTGGAGCGCCAGTCGCCAGGGCAGAATGGCCTGGGGCTGGTAATCGCCAAGAGTCTGGCGCAGCTGTGGCAGGATTTCGACTATGCCCTGATCGACAGCCCACCCTTGCTGGGGGTGCTGATGGTCAATGCCCTGGCCGCCAGCCAGCAGCTTGTGATCCCGGTACAAACCGAGTTCCTCGCCGTGAAGGGCCTGGAGCGCATGGTCGGCACCTTGGCCATGGTCAACCGTTCGCGCAAGCAGGCGCTGCCGTACCAGATCGTACCGACCCTGTTCGACCGTCGTACCCAGGCGTCGCTGGGCACCCTCAAGCTGCTGCGTGACACCTACGGGCAGCATGTATGGCAGGGCTACATTCCGGTGGATACGCGCCTGCGCGATGCCAGTCGCAAGGGTGTTACGCCTTCGCAGTTCGACAGCAAGAGCCGTGGGTTGATCGCCTACCGGGCGCTGCTCAAGCACCTGCTCACCTACAAGAACGCAGTGCAGGTGGCCTGATGACTCAAACCCGGCAAACCAGCACCCGGCCCCAGATGGCCCTGCAATCGTACCTGGACGGCCTGCTGCAGGAGGCCACCGAGGCCGAAGACCTGAGCGAGCAGCCGGCAGTGGCGGATGAGTTCGCCGAGGCGATGCGCGAGGAGCAGGCACGCGATGCCCGTCAGCCAGCCCGGCCTGAGCCCGCCGAAGCCGCCGCCGCCAGCTTTGCCCCGCGGCCGTTCGCCGAACCCCGTCTGGCGGTACTGCCCAGCGTGATGCCGGTGGAAGCCCCGGTGGTGACGGTGGTCGATCAGGAGGTCGTGGCCGAAGCCAGCATCCCGGTACTGGTCGAAGAACAAACCGTGGAACCGGCTGTGCCGCTGGTCGATGTGCATCTGCCGGCACCCAACCTGCCCGTACCCCCGGCCACTGTCGACGGTCGTCCGGTGTGGGCGGCCGAGCCGTTCGAATGCCTGCTGTTCGACGTTGCCGGCCTGACCCTGGCGGTGCCGTTGGTGTGCCTGGGCTCGATCTACACCCTGGCTGGCCAGGAGCTGACGCCACTGTTCGGCCAGCCCGACTGGTTCCTCGGCATCCTGACCTGCCAGGCCGGCAACCTGAAGGTGCTGGACACTGCGCGTTGGGTAATGCCCGACCGCTACCGCGATGATTTTCGCCAGGGCCTGCAATACGTGATTTCGGTACAGGGCTACGAATGGGGGCTGGCGGTGCATCAGGTCAGCCGCTCGCTGCGCCTGGACCCGTCGGAGATCAAGTGGCGCAGCCAGCGTGGCCAGCGCCCCTGGCTGGCCGGCACCGTAATCGAACACATGTGCGCACTGCTCGACGTCGCCGCACTGGCCGAGCTGATCGCCAGCGGTGCGGTCAAGCAGATGCACGCCAAACAGAAATGACACAGAACATACCGCCAACGGCGGATTTTGAGGGTAGGGGAATGAAAAAGTCGTCTGCACAAGGTTCCGAAGATCCGATCCTGCAGTGGGTTACCTTCCGTCTGGACAACGAGTCCTACGGCATCAATGTGATGCAGGTGCAGGAAGTACTGCGCTACACCGAGATTGCCCCGGTGCCGGGTGCGCCGAGCTACGTGCTGGGCATCATCAACTTGCGCGGTAACGTGGTGACGGTGATCGACACGCGTCAGCGTTTTGGCCTGATGCCGACCGAAGTGACCGACAACACCCGTATCGTCATCATCGAAGCCGACAAGCAAGTGGTCGGCATTCTGGTCGACAGCGTGGCCGAAGTGGTTTACCTGCGCCAGTCCGAAATCGAGACTGCGCCGAACGTGGGTAACGAAGAGTCGGCCAAGTTCATTCAGGGCGTGTGCAACAAGAATGGCGAACTGCTGATCCTGGTCGAACTGGACAAGATGATGACCGAGGAAGAGTGGTCCGAGCTGGAGAACATCTGAGTTGATCCTAGAGGTTGCTGTCATCTTCCTGGCGCTGGCCTGGGCGCTGAGCCTGTGGTTTTTCCTCAACTACAGCAAGCGCCAGCGCGAGCTGGCTGCGCAGCAGGCCGAGGGCGATGCGCTGCGTGACCAGCGCATCAAGGACTTGGCCAAGCGTCTGGATGACTACCAGAACGGCACGGTGCGCATGGGTGAGGCCATCCATGAGCTGCGTGCGACGGTGGCTACCCTGCCAGACCGGCTGGAGCGCCTGGAGCAGCGCGACCCCAGCAACGTTACCTTTAGCCAGGCGGCCAAGCTGGTGGGGATGGGGGCGAGTATCGATGAGTTGACCCAGAGCTGCGGCCTGACCCAGGCCGAGGCGGAGTTGATGAGCAAGGTGTATCGGGCTCCTTGACGGGGGTACCCTCGGCAGCAGGTGCGTCGCCTGGGAAATCGAGCGGCGCCCATGCGTCGCTCGATTTGAAAGGTGTCGCCAGGCCCGTTCAGTAACCGCTGTTCATTTCAGTTGCGAACCCAGGAGTGATTGCCGCCCACGCCGGCGAACCGGTTCAGGGGCAGCAGTTGCTTCAGGGCTGTATTGGCTTGCGAAGGGTTGATGAATGGATAGGTGTTGACACGTGGCATGGTGTGCAGGTTGATGATCTGGCGCAGGGTCCGCAACCCGGGTAGATGGCGATCGACCACTTCAGTGAGCAGCGCCGGCCCGGTGAGATAGCTGAGCGTGTTGGCATAGCGATAGAAACCGCTCGGGTCCTGTTCCAGGCTCGGTCGGCTTTCGTAGAAGTCTGCATGGGTCTGGAAACGTGCGAGCATTTCATCGGAGATCGCATCCAGCAGTGGGTTGCCTGGGTGGCTACCAATGAGGCTGGTGTTGTACAGGCAATTCATGCTCATCTTCTCGTTGGACATCGGCGGTGGCAGCAGCAGCCCATCGGGTGGGGTGCGCAGCTCGACCTGATCGATCGTTTCGCCCTTGCCGTCCGGCAGCAGGAAGTCGTCCACGTCCATGTACAGCCCACCCTCATGGTGCAGCATCCGGTAGCGCAGCACATCGGTCGCAGACGCGTAATTGGTGGCGATGCCACCGTTGCCATCCAGCGCTGCCTCGTACTGCGGGTAATAGCGGCTCTGGCGGAAGGCCCGGAAGAAGCCTTGCTCTTCAAGCGGCAATACCTGCAGCCCTGGCGCCCGGGCTGCCAATAGCCTTGCGTTCTGTTCGTAGGCGGTAGGCGAAGCCTTCGACAGAAACAGGCGCATGCTGTATTCACTGTCGCTCAGGCGCGCGGCGTTGGCGGCAAGGTTGGCCAGCAATGGCTCGCTTATGACTTTGTCGCCGACCCAGAGGCTGGAGATAAGTTTGGGGATGGGGGCGCTGTCCGGGGCCGGTGTCGGAATGGTGACGGGCAGTGGCAGGTCGACACCCAGCGCGCGCAAGGTGCGGGTGCGCATGGCGTCGGTGACTGGGCGCTGCCTGTCGAGCGCCACAAGGTCACGGCTGCCAGGCACTGCGATGTAGGCTTGCGGCTCGACCTCGTTGACGGTTTCCTTGATGATGAATGCGTCGTGCTCCAGGTCATAGACCACGCGTGCATTGTAGGTTTCGATGCTGCATTCCAGGTCGTCCAGTTCGCCATCGTAGTGTGGCAAGCGTATCACCGCGCCGGCAACAGCCGGGTCGCCTTCGTCAAGCGGTGTAATCGGCTCGTGGTGGTGGAAGTACTCTGCGCCTTCTGGCTCGGGAAGCCGTGGTGGACTGGTCGGGCTTAGCGGATAGCCGAGCTGCCCGTTGACCTCGCGCGGCATGACAAAACCATCGCTTTTGAACTCGAACAGGGCCTTGATGCCTGCTGTGCCCTCCGTTGCCAGCGGTACGGCGTTGAACAGCCCCCAGGCGATGTCGCCCACCCCGTCCTGTTTGGCTTTCAGGCTGTGGCCGTTGATCACCTGATCCAGGCCCAGGCCCAACTGGGCAATGCCACCGAGCGCCAGCAGTGGCGCCAGCCCCGGCACCACCAGGCACAGTGGCGCTAGCAGGTTGAGCGTATTGGTGAGGTAGCCTCGCCATTTGGCTTTGGTAACCTGGCTATCGGTGGTGATGACAAAATCGGCATCGTCGTAGCTGCGCTGGCGCTGGCGCTCGGTCAGGGCTGCGAACATATCCCCGGTCAGTTTGGGGTTGTACTTGCCAGGTTTGTAGTTCACGTAGGTTCTGGGGGGCCAGACGCCATCATCGTTGAAATAACCATGTTCAGGTGGCAACCGGTGCCGGTCCGGATAGTCGCCAAGGCCCTCGAGCGCGGTGTCCAGGCCGCTGAAATCGAGGCCCTGAGGGCGGTCGGCGAGCCTGAAGTGTTGTTTGAGTGCCTCGCGTCGGGCGGGGTCCTTGCACTGATCGCCCACCCAGTCCTTGAGCAGGTTCTCGCTGGCGAATTCGAGCAAGGGCGAGCTGTTACCTGGCATGTACAGCAGGGTCAGATCGCTGTGGGGGGCATTGATGTACAGCAGGTCGGTGGCCGCATAGCCATAGATGCTCAGCGTGCTCACCCGTATCTTGAAGCGCTGCGGCATCATGCCGGCGGCTTGCCATGCCAGCTCCCTGGCGGCATCACTCAGGCGCCCCTGGCTGACCTGGGCGTTGCAGGCGGCGATGAAATTGAGCTTGCTTGCCAGGCGGTGACTGTCCTGATGCTCCTGCCAGTAAGCGTCGAGCATGGCTTTGAATGGCTGGTGAAAGTCCAGCGCTTCTATGAACCGCTGGAAAGCTTCAGCCGGTACCTGAACGTGGGTCGAGGCATCGTAACGGGCGGGGGACGATCGCTGGAACAGGCCGTTGTACACTTCGAAGGCGGCGCCCTGATGGCCAAAGCCCAGCGCTGGCAGGCGATCGACCAGCTTCAACGGCCCTTGGGGGAAGGTGCCTGCCCAAGGGTTGGCGAACAGCGCGCCGATGAGGTTGTTATCGGACTCCCCTTGCCAGTTGCCCAGCAGCGCCTGGGTCATGCTCTGGGTCTGCTGGATCGCTGCCACATACCCTTGGTCATCCGGCCGGTAGTGCAGGGTGACCACATCGACGCGATCGGGGTCGATATGCACACCTTGCCCGGCAAGCCACTGCCGGATCAAGCGATTGGCTTCGCGGTCCGGGCGTGGGATGTTGGCCAGATGGTCTACTACGAACTGCACGCCCTTGGCGTTGATTCTGCTGTCGATCATGACGGTCACCTTGTACGTGGGAGGCCGACAAGGTTGGGCGCATGGTGGGGGAGGGGGTGGTAGATAGTTACTTGCCAGTGCCGGGCAGCGGGGGCAATGGTGGGGTGATATCGCGTTCTGTCGGGCGCGGATCATCGAAGCCGGCGGGTACCTTGCCGCGCAGTTGCCAGGCGAAGGCGATGATTTCGGCAATGGTCAGGTACAGCGCTTCGGGTATTTGATCGCCCAGCTCCAGCCGCGCCAGCAGGCGCACCAGCTCGGCGTTTTCGTAGATCGGCACTTCGTGTTCGCGGGCGAGCGCAAGGATGGCCTCGGCCAGGTCCTCGTCGCCCTTGGCGGTGAGGGTCGGTGCCTGATGGCCGTCGTAGTTCAGCGCTATGGCTTGGCGTGGTGTCGTATCGTTCATGCGGTTTCGTCCACCCAGCGTTGTTCCATCCGTGTGCGTGGCCCCTGCGGCGGGATGCCCGGGTGGCACTCCAGGTCGCCGACTTCCAGGCCTCGGGCCACCAGGCGCGCGCGCAGCGCGCCAAGCTGGGCGTCGATCAACCGCGCGGTCTGCTCGCGCTCTGCCCATAGCTGCCCGCTCAGGCGGCCCTCGCTCAGTTGCGCCTGCACTTGCAGGGGGCCGAGTGGGGACAAGTCGAAGGCCAGCTCGATGCGCCACAGGGCTTGCCGAGGGTTTTGGGCTTCATGTTGGCGGTCGGCCTGTTGTTGTGGGGTTTCTTCGCGCTGCAGTTTGACTTGCAGCGGGATGAAGTCCTGGCCGTGGCGGATCGGCACTTCGGTTTGCCAGGTGGTCTGCAGGTTGCCGTTTTCCAGCGTGCCGGTTTGTTGCAGGCTGCTCATGGCGTGGCTCTGCAAACGTGAAATGGCAGCGGCAGCCAGGCGCAGCAGCTGTTGCAGGTCGCCTTCCTCTTCCAGGGCCTTGAGCAGGCGCGACGGTAATGGGAACGCGCCCGGCTGCGGCTTGGGGCTGACCCGCTCGAGCATGCCCAGTGCGCTGCGCGCCAGTATCGGCATGGTCAGGGCCAGGCTGGCGGGGCTCAGAGTGGTGGCCCCTGCCGGGACGGCAGGGGCCTGTGCCATCAGCCGCAGTAAATGCGCTTTGAGGTCGGTGTCGACGCTGGCGGTTGACCCACTCAGCAGCTTCGCTTCGAGAAAGCTGCCGCTGTTGTTCAAGGCCTGGGCCACTGCCTTGGCGTCGCCCAGTTGTCGGGCGTCCGGCAGGCCGGCCAGCAGGCGTTCGGCGCTGGCGCGCAGCTCGCCATCGACGCCTGGGTCGCGGGTGAGCTGTTGCAGGGCGTTGAGCAGGCCGGGCAGCGAGGCTTGACGGTTTTGCTGTGTCAGCAGCTGTTGGGCAATGCTGAGTTGGTCCTGCCTGCCGCTGAGCGGCACGAAGCGCAATGACTGATCACCCTGCACCAGGGCGCTGAGCAGGCTGCCAATGGCCAGCGGGCGCGGGCTGTCGATGCTCAGCGTGGCACCGGCCTGGGTGCTGTTGAGCAAGCTGACCAGCGCCCGGTACACGGCCGGTTGGCCGGGTGCCTGGGCCAGCGGCTGGTTGGTCAGGACCTTGCCTTGCAGCAAGGTGCCGACCGGCACCTTGCTGGTGTCCAGCTGGGTGAGGGTGGCGACCTGGCTGGCGCTGACCTGTTGCAACATGATCGCCAGGCGATTGCTTTCGGTCTGGCTGACGGTGATCTGGCTGCCTTGGGGCAGCGGCTGGCTGGCGTTGGCCTGCAGTTGGGTCTGCACGCCGTTGGCCTGCATCAGCCTTAGCACCAGCTGAAAGTCCTGGCCCGTCTGGCGCAACGATAAAACCTCGGCTTGCGCGGTTTCGCCGGGGGCCAGCAGCCCGGGCTGCGCCTGGATAAGGCGCAGCAGTTCGCCGGTCGTGCCCGCCTTCATGGCTTGGCTGTTGATCGCGGTTTGTGCGCCGAGACTATTGATTTCAGTCATGATTGTATACAACCTGTCGAGCCCGGCCTCTTGGCAGCGCGGCGGCGCGTGTAATAATGCCGAGCGCCCGTGGTTGCCAGTATAACGGCAGCGCGCGGGGCGACTTGAGACACAAGGGTTCTGGAGCGATGTTGGCTGCTTCGCGGGTGAANCCCGCGAAACAGGCGACGCCGCTCCAAAGCCCTACTGAAGATAAGGCGAAACCGTGACCCTTCACCTCCAAGCCGCAGGCCTGGCCTGCGAGCGCGACTGGCGCCTGCTGTTCGAACAGCTCGATTTCGAGCTGGGCGCCGGTGACATGCTGCAGATCAGTGGCCCCAACGGCAGTGGCAAGACCAGCCTGTTGCGCCTGTTGGCCGGGCTGATGCAGCCGACGGCCGGGCAGATTCTGCTGGGTGGCAAGCCACTGGCAGAACAGCGTCATGCCCTGGCCAGCGCCCTGCTGTGGATTGGCCACGCCGCCGGCATCAAGGACTTGCTCACCGCCGAGGAAAATCTCACCTGGCTGTGCGCCTTGCACCAGCCGGCCAGCCGCGAGGCGATCTGGGCGGCGCTGGAGGCTGTCGGCCTGCGCGGTTTCGAAGACGTCCCCTGCCATACCCTGTCGGCCGGCCAGCAGCGCCGCGTGGCGCTGGCCCGGCTGCACCTGGCTTGCCCGCCGCTATGGATTCTTGACGAGCCGTTCACCGCGCTGGACAAGCAAGGCGTGGCGCAGCTTGAAGCGCACCTGGCAGCCCACTGCGAGCAGGGCGGCACGGTGGTGCTGACGACTCACCACACACTGGAACGCAAGCCCTCCGGTTACCGAGAACTGAACCTGGGGCAATGGGCTGCATGAGCGTATTCATTTTGTTACTGCGCCGCGAAGCGCGCCTGCTGTTCCGTCGCCCGGCCGAACTGGCCAACCCGTTGGTGTTCTTCGCCATTGTCGTGGCCATGTTCCCGCTGGCGGTCGGCCCAGAGAGCCAATTGTTGCAAACCTTGTCGCCGGGCCTGGTCTGGGTGGCGGCGTTGCTGGCCGTGTTGTTGTCGCTGGACGGCCTGTTCCGCAGCGATTTCGAAGACGGCTCGCTGGAGCAATGGGTGCTGTCGCCGCACCCACTGGCGTTGCTGGTGCTGGCCAAGGTGCTGGCGCACTGGATCTTTTCCGGGCTGGCGCTGGTATTGTTGGCGCCACTGCTGGCACTGATGCTGGGGCTGCCTAGCCATTGCCTGCCGGTGCTACTCGGTTCGCTGCTGCTGGGGACGCCGGTATTGAGCTTGCTGGGCGCGGTAGGTGCGGCACTGACAGTCGGCCTTAAACGCGGAGGTTTGTTACTGGCGTTGCTGATTCTGCCGTTGTATATCCCTGTATTGATCCTGGGCAGTGGTGCGTTGCAAGCGGCGTTGCAAAATATGCCGGCAACCGGCCATCTGCTCTGGCTCGCCAGCCTGACGGCCCTGGCCGTTACCCTGGCACCCTTTGCGATAGCGGCCGGCCTGAAGATCAGCGTCGGCGAATAACGAGTCCCGGGCTCTCAAGCCCGGCAAATACCCTGGATGTACCCTGATGAAAATAAGCTGGACGTGGTTCCACAAGCTGGGCTCCCCGAAATGGTTCTATGCCATCAGCGGCCGCATGCTGCCGTGGCTGGCCGGTGCTGCCGTGCTCCTGCTGCTGGTCGGCATCACCTGGGGCCTGGCCTTCGCCCCCCAGGACTACCAGCAAGGCAACAGCTTCCGCATCATCTATATCCACGTGCCGGCGGCGATGCTGGCGCAGTCCTGCTATGTGCTACTGGCGGTGGCCGGGGTGGTGGGGCTGGTGTGGAAGATGAAACTGGCCGACGTTGCCCTGCAATGTGCCGCGCCCATTGGCGCCTGGATGACCGCCGTGGCGCTGGTTACCGGCGCCATCTGGGGCAAACCGACCTGGGGCAGCTGGTGGGTGTGGGATGCCCGCCTTACGTCCATGCTCATCCTGCTGTTCCTGTACTTCGGCATTATTGCGCTGGGCCAGGCGATCAGTAATCGTGACAGTGCAGCCAAGGCCTGTGCGGTGCTTGCGATTGTCGGTGTGGTGAATATCCCGATCATCAAGTATTCAGTGGAGTGGTGGAACACCCTGCACCAGGGCGCCACCTTCACCCTTACCGAAAAGCCGGCGATGCCGGCCGAAATGTGGCTGCCGCTGTTGTGCACGGCGCTGGGTTTCTACTGTTTCTTCGGCGCCGTACTGCTGCTGCGCATGCGCCTTGAAGTGCTCAAGCGCGAAGCACGCGCCAGTTGGGTCAGGGACGAAGTATTGAACAGCCTGGGGCGGAGGGCCACACAATGAGCTTTGCCACCTTCGGTGACTTTCTCGCCATGGGCCACCATGGCCTGTACGTGTGGTCGGCCTATGGCATCTGCCTGGCGGTGCTGGCGCTGAATGTCGGTGCGCCACTGCTGGCTCGTCGTCGCTATTTGCAAGAAGAGGCGCGCCGTTTGCGCCGGGAGAACAACCAGTGAATCCGCAGCGCAAGAAACGCCTGTTGCTCATCGTCGGCCTGCTGGTCGGCGTCGGGGTTGCCGTCGGCTTTGCCTTGAGCGCATTGCAGCAGAACATCAACCTGTTCTATACACCGACCCAGATCGCCAACGGCGAAGCCCCGCTGGACACGCGCATCCGCGCCGGCGGCATGGTGGAGAAAGGCTCGGTGCAGCGTTCGGCCGACTCGCTGGACGTGCGTTTCGTGGTAACCGACTTCAACAAGTCGGTACCCATCACCTACCGCGGCATCCTCCCCGACCTGTTCCGCGAAGGGCAGGGCATCGTCGCCCTTGGCAAGCTCAATGCCGACGGTGTGGTGGTAGCCGATGAAGTGCTGGCCAAGCACGACGAGAAATACATGCCGCCCGAAGTCACCAAGGCCCTGAAGGAAAGCGGCCAGGCCGCTGCCGGCGGAGAGACGAAGCCATGAACGCAGCACTGGTAGTCCCCGAACTGGGCCAGTTGGCGATGATTCTGGCCATCTGCTTTGCCGTCGTACAGGCCAGTGTGCCGTTGCTTGGCGCGTGGCGTGGCGACAGCCTGTGGATGAGCCTGGCGCGGCCGGCAGCGTGGGGGCAGTTCGCCTTCCTGGCGTTTGCCTTTGCCTGCCTGACCCATGCCTTCATGACAGACAATTTCTCGGTCGCCTATGTGGCCAGCAACTCCAACAGCGCCTTGCCCTGGTACTACAAGTTCAGTGCGGTGTGGGGCGCCCATGAGGGTTCGTTGCTGCTTTGGGCGCTGATCCTCGGCGGCTGGACCTTTGCCGTGTCGGTGTTCTCCCGGCAGTTGCCGCAGGTGATGCTGGCCCGCGTGCTGGCGGTAATGGGCATGATCAGCGTGGGCTTCCTGAGCTTCCTGATCATTACTTCCAACCCGTTCCAGCGCCTGCTGCCGCAGGTGCCGACCGATGGCCGTGACCTCAACCCGCTGCTGCAGGACTTTGGCCTGATCGTTCACCCACCCATGCTCTACATGGGCTATGTGGGCTTCTCGGTGGCCTTCGCGTTCGCCATTGCCGCCTTGCTCGGCGGCCGGCTGGACGCTGCCTGGGCGCGCTGGTCGCGGCCGTGGACCATCGTCGCCTGGGCTTTCCTGGGTGTTGGCATCACCTTGGGGTCGTGGTGGGCCTACTACGAACTGGGCTGGGGTGGCTGGTGGTTCTGGGACCCGGTGGAAAACGCCTCGTTCATGCCTTGGCTGGTGGGCACCGCACTGATCCACTCGCTGGCGGTGACCGAGAAACGCGGGGTGTTCAAGAGCTGGACGGTGCTGCTGGCAATTGCCGCATTCTCCCTGAGCCTGCTGGGTACCTTCCTGGTGCGTTCCGGGGTGCTGACCTCGGTGCACGCGTTTGCCGCCGACCCGTCGCGGGGTATTTTCATCCTGTTTTTCCTGCTGTTCGTGGTCGGCGGGTCGCTCACCCTGTTCGCCCTGCGCGCACCGGTGGTCAAGAGCCAGGTCGGTTTCGCCCTGTGGTCGCGTGAAACGCTGCTGCTGGCCAACAACCTGGTGCTGGTGGTCGCGGCTTCGATGATTCTGCTTGGTACCCTGTACCCATTGGTGCTCGATGCCCTGACCGGGGCCAAGCTGTCGGTCGGCCCGCCCTATTTCGACGCCTTGTTCCTGCCACTGATGGCGCTGCTGATGGTGGTGCTGAGCGTGGGCGTGGTGGTGCGCTGGAAGGACACCCCGGGCAAATGGCTGGTCAGCATGATGACCCCGGTATTGATCGGCAGTGCCATCCTTGCCCCGGTTGCCGGCTTTATCGTCGACGACTTCGACTGGCCGACGCTGACGGCCTTCGCCCTGGCCGCCTGGGTAGTGCTTGGCGGGCTGCGTGACATTTTCGACAAGACCCGCCACAAGGGCCTGGTCAAAGGCCTGCCGGGCCTGGGCCGCAGCTACTGGGGCATGCAACTGGCGCACCTGGGCCTGGCGGTGTGCGCGCTGGGCGTGGTGCTGTCCAGCAACAACAGCGCCGAGCGCGACCTGCGCATGGCGCCGGGCGAAAGCGTGGAGCTGGGTGGCTATCACTTCCTGTTCCAGGGCGCCAAGCACTTCGAGGGGCCGAACTTCATCTCTGACAAGGGCACCATCGTGATCAGCCGCGATGGCCGTGAAGTGACCACACTGTACCCGGAGAAGCGCCTGTACACCGTGCAACAGTCGATGATGACCGAAGCGGGCATCGACGCCGGCTTTACCCGCGACCTGTACGTCGCGCTTGGCGAGCCACTGGAGAATGGCGCCTGGGCTGTGCGCATACATATTAAGCCTTACGTCCGCTGGATCTGGCTGGGCGGTCTGCTGACCGGCCTGGGCGGGTTGCTGGCGGCCCTCGACCGGCGCTACCGCGTCAAGGTCAAGACCCGGGTGCGTGATGTCCTGGGCGTGTCTGGAGCAGCTGCATGAAGCGTTGGATCATGGTAGTGCCCCTTGCAGTGTTCCTGCTGGTGGCGGTCTTCCTCTACAAGGGGCTTTTCCTCAAGCCCGACGAGCTGCCATCGGCAATGATCGGCAAACCGTTCCCGGTGTTTTCCCTGGCGTCGACACAGGGGGACCGCACCCTGACTCAGGCCGACTTGCAGGGGCGCCCGGCACTGGTCAACGTGTGGGCCACCTGGTGCCCGTCGTGCAAGGTCGAGCACCCGTACCTGAACCAGCTGGCACAGCAGGGGGTGGTGATCCATGGGGTCAACTACAAGGATGACAACGCCGCCGCGCAGAAGTGGTTGGCCGAGTTCCACAACCCCTATCAGCTGGATATTCGTGACGAACAGGGCAGCCTGGGCCTGGACCTTGGGGTGTATGGGGCGCCGGAAACCTTCCTGATTGATGCCAAGGGCATCATCCGCTACAAGCACGTCGGCATCGTCGATGCCACGGTCTGGCGTGAACAGCTGGCGCCGTTGTACCAGGGCCTGATTGATGAGGCCAAGCCATGAGGCGTTGGCTGGCAGCTGCGGTGCTGGGCATGAGCCTGGCCGGTGTGGCCAAGGCGGCTATCGACACCTACCAGTTTCGCGACGAGGCAGAGCGCGAGCGTTACCAACAGTTGACCAAGGAACTGCGCTGCCCCAAGTGCCAGAACCAGGATATTGCCGACTCCAACGCGCCGATTGCTGCCGACCTGCGCCGAGAAATCTTCCGCATGCTTGGCGAAGGCCAGAGCAACCAGCAGATCATCGATTTCATGGTCGACCGCTATGGCGACTTCGTGCGCTACAAGCCGGCGCTCAGCGGGCGTACCTGGCTGCTGTGGTTTGGCCCGGGGATCTTGCTGGCCGGTGGCTTCGTGGTGCTGGCGGTGATCGTACGCCGGCGCCGTGCTACGGCCGTGCAGGGCGTCGATGAGTTGTCTGCCGAAGAACGCGAGCGTCTCGCCAAACTGCTGGAAAAAGAACAGACCCATGATTGAATTCTGGCTTAGCGCGGGCCTTCTGCTGCTCGCTGCCCTCAGCTTTTTGCTGCTCCCGATCCTGCGTGGCCGCCGTCGCCAGCAGGAAGAAGACCGCACGGCCTTGAACGTGGCCCTTTACCAGGAACGTGTCGCCGAGCTGGCGGCCCAACAAGCCGCCGGTGTGCTCGATGAGGCGCAGATGGCCAAGGGCCGGGACGAGGCTGCCCGCGAGCTGCTGGCCGATACCGAAGGCGCCGAGGCCCCGCGCCAGGGGCATTTGGGCAAGGCCCTGCCGCTGCTGGCTGCGGTACTGGTACCGCTGATGGCGCTGGGGCTGTACCTGCATTTTGGGGCGGCCGACAAGGTGGCGCTGACCCAGGAGTTTGCCGAGGCTCCCAAGTCGATGGAAGAAATGACCACGCGCCTTGAACGCGTGGTGCAGGCCCAGCCGGATTCGGCCGAGGCCATGTATTTCCTTGGCCGGGCCTACATGGCCGAGCAGCGCCCCGCCGATGCCGCGCGTACGTTTGAACGGGCCGTGGCCCTGGCTGGCCGCCAGCCCGAGCTGCTGGGGCAGTGGGCCCAGGCCCAGTACTTTGCCGCCAACAAGCAGTGGAGCCCGCAATTGCAGGCGCTGACTGACGAAGCGCTGAAGGCGGACCCCAACGAGGTGACCAGCCTGGGCCTGCGCGGTATTGCCGCGTTTGAAGGCGAGCGCTATCAGGAAGCCATCGACTACTGGAAACGCTTGCTGGCGCAGTTGCCAGAAGGTGATGCATCGCGAGCGGCGTTGCAGGGGGGGATCGACCGTGCCGCCGAGCGCCTGGGTGGCGCGCCAGTGCAGGCTACCGAGCCTGCACCTGTGGCGGCTCGCCTGAAAGTGCGGGTGGAACTGGCGGCTGCCTTGAAGGACAAGGTTCAGCCGGACGACACGGTGTTTATCTTCGCTCGCGCCAGCAATGGCCCGCCGATGCCGCTGGCGGCCAAGCGGGTGACCGTGGCGCAGTTGCCGATCGAGGTGGAGTTGTCTGATGCTGATGCGATGATGCCGCAGATGAAACTGTCGCAGTATGCCGAAGTCCAACTGGTTGCACGTGTTTCACGCGCGGGTCAGCCTACCCAGGGTGAGTGGATTGGCCAGGGGGCGCCGTTGTCTAGCGCCACCCAGGCTACCCAGCGCCTGACCATCGACACTCCAGACCAGTAAGAGAGCAATGCCATGCACAGCACCGTCCGCCTGACCCTGATTACCTTGGCCCTGGGTTTGTCTGCGTGTACGGTGCATGAGCCGTACGAGCAGCCCGCGCCACCGATCGAGCGTGTGCCGCCGTCGGGGCCGGTGGTCAAGCCCTTGCCGGGCAGGCAGCCTTCCACTTCGCCGAGCAAGCCGGCGGCGATACCCAAGCCCATGCCGCGTACCTCGGCCAGCTTTGCGCCACCGCCTGGCGGGGCAAGCCACTGGGATCCCAAGCTGGGTGTATATGTGTTGGAGAAACAGCCCAATACCTTCTACCGGCAGCGTACGTACTATCGGTTTGATAACGGCTGGAGTTGGTCGTTGAGCCCGAATGGGCCTTGGCAGGAAACTGACAGCAGTGGTGTACCCGGTGGGTTAGGGCGCGCGTTCGCACAGTAACGCTGTTTCTGTTTCTGTTTCTGTTTCTGCTTTTGCTTGTAAGCGCGCGATAGTTCAGGCGACGCAGATTGCGACTTCAGGAGGCCGAGCGGAGGGCTTGCGAAGGGAGGTGACGGGCATGGATGCCCGTCAAGCGCTGAGGCCCCATGGATGGGGCCTGCAGCGCGTACTC
>NZ_JBQENN010000015.1:147784-163848 GCF_052044625.1 Pseudomonas sp. 22515 | reverse complement strand
CGAAGGCCCCATCCTGGGGCCTCAGCGCTTGACGGGCATCCATGCCCGTCACCTGCCTCCGCAAGGCCTGCGTTCGGCCTTCTGAAGTCGCGAAGATCAAGATCAAGATCAAAAGCCAGATCAACAGCCAGATCAACAGCCAGATCAACAGCCAGATCAACAGCCAGATCAACAGCCACATCAACAGCAGAGGGTTGGCTGTGCTGATCTTCGTCATTCCAACGCAGCGCCATTTCGCCTATTGTCGATGCTCCCTTCCCCAAACCATTGGCAAACCCATGGAGAACGTCATTGTCATCACCGGCGGCAGCCGCGGTATCGGCGCCGCCACTGCGCTGCTGGCCGCCCGCCAGGGCTACCGCATCTGCATCAACTATCTCGCCGATGACCAGGCCGCCGAAGCCATCCTCAGCCAGGTCCGCGCCCTGGGCGCCGAGGCCATCGCGGTGCGCGCCGACGTTAGCGTCGAAGATGAAATCATCCAGCTGTTCCTGCGCGTCGACGATGAGCTCGGCCCGATCACCGCACTGGTCAACAACGCCGGCACCATCGGCCAGCAAAGCAGGGTCGAGGACATGTCCGAGTTCCGTCTGCTGAACGTCATGAAGACCAACGTCGTCGGCCCCATGCTCTGCGCCAAGCACGCCCTGCTGCGCATGGCGCGCCGGCATGGCGGGCAAGGCGGGGCCATCGTCAACGTATCATCGGTCGCCGCACGCCTGGGTTCGCCCAACGAGTATGTCGACTATGCCGCCTCCAAGGGCGCGCTCGACACCTTCACCATCGGCCTGGCCAAAGAAGTGGCAGGCGAGGGCGTACGCGTCAATGGCGTACGACCAGGCTATATCCATACCGGTTTCCATGCGCTTTCGGGTGACCCGGATCGCGTCAGCAAGCTTGAACCTGGCTTGCCCATGGGCCGAGGAGGGCATCCCGAGGAAGTGGCCGAGGCCATCCTCTGGTTGCTTTCGGACAAAGCCTCCTATGCCACCGGCAGTTTCATCGACCTGGGCGGCGGGCGCTGAGCGCGCCCGTCAAGGCTCCAGCAGCTCGCGAACCCGCTCTGCCAGTGCTTCCAGTTCGAACGGCTTGGTCAACACCAACGTACCTTGCAGCGGTTGGCCGTCGCTGAGCGCCGCGCTCTCATCGTAACCGGTGATCAACAGCACCTTGAGGTCCGGGTAGCGCTCACGGCAGCGTTCGGCTACCTGGCGGCCATTCAGGCCGCCAGGCAGGCCGACATCGCTCAGCAGCAAGTCTGGCCGTTCGCCGCTTTGCAGGTGGGTGAGGGCAGACGGACCGTTCTCGAAGGCGTCCACCCGATAGCCCAGCTCTTCCAACACTTCGCCAATCACCAGGCGCAAGGCCGTCTGGTCTTCAACCAACAGAATGCGTTTTGCAGTCTCGCTGCTTCTTTGCAAGAGCGTGCGCGGAGGTTTGCTGATTGGCGCCTGGGCTTGCTCGTGGTGGCGGGGTAACAGCAGCTCGATACGGGTACCCTCGCCAGGCACCGACAGCACCCGTAATTGCCCACCCGACTGGCGCACGAAGCCATAGGTCATGGACAGACCCAGGCCGGTGCCCTGGCCCATCGGCTTGGTGGTGAAGAACGGCTCGACTGCGCGCTCGACAACTTCAGCCGACATGCCGCTACCGTTGTCGACGATGCTCAGCCGCACGAACTCGCTGGCCGGCAGTTCCAGTGCCACGGCCTGCTCGTCGTCAAGCTGCAGGTTGTCGCCAATGATCTCGATCACACCCCCGGCAGGCATGGCATCGCGCGCGTTGATGCATAAGTTGAGCAAGGCGCTTTCCAGTTGGGGAGGGTCGATGAAGGTCGGCCACAGCTGGCTGGCAAAGCGGCTGCTCAGGGTAATCGCCGGGCCGATGGTGCGGCGCAGCAGGTCTTCCATGCCGGCCACCAAGGTGGCCACTTGCGTGGAGCAGGGTTGCAGGGTCTGCTGGCGGGAGAAGGCCAGCAGCCGGTGCACCAGCGAAGAGGCCCGCTGCGCCGCGCTGCTGGACAGCTCCAGCAAGGGCGCCAGAGCGTCGAAGCGTGACTGCTCCAGGCGTTGCCGCATCAACTCCTGGGCGCCCAGGATGCCGCCCAGCAAATTGTTGAAGTCGTGGGCTATGCCGCCACTGAGCTGGCCTACGGCTTCCATCTTCTGTGCCTGGCGCAGCGCCGCTTCGGCCTTGGCCAAGCGTTCCTGCTCCTGTACTCGCTCACTGATGTCATAGGCGAACAGAAACGCGCCCTGTACCACGCCTTTGGGGTCGCGCAAGGCGTTGAAGCGCAACTCATAATGGCGCAGCGCGGGGGGCTTGCCGAAGGTGCCGATCTCGATGAACTGCTCGCCTGCCAGGGCGCGCTGCCACATCGGCAGAACAGGCGTCTGGCCGGCGGCGCCATCCTCGAACAACCCGGGCAGGTAGTCGCCGATTTCGGGTGTCCTCCCGTACAGCAGTTGGAAGTCATGCCTGGCCTGGCGATTGACAGCCAGCCAGCGCAGGTCCTTGTCGATCACATGCACGTTGACCACACTGTGATCGACCAGCTCGGCAAACAAGCGTCGCTCCGCCAGTGCGGCATTCACCCGTAGTTCGAGCTCTTCGTTCAGGCGCTGCAGAGCCTGCTCTGCACGCCGGCGTTCGGTGACATCCTTGAACAGTACCGCTACCTGGCGTTTCTCGGCAGGTTCTATGCGAAAAGTGGTCACCGACAGCACGTGGCCCGTGGCAATCAGTTCCTGCTCGAAGTGCAGCGGTTCGCCGGTGCGAAGCACCGCGCCATAGCGGGCCACCCAGTCATCCGCCTCATCGGGCACCATCTCCCGCAGTTTTTGCCCGACCACGTTGGGGATGCCGGCGTGTTTGGCATAGGCTGCGTTGGCCAGCACGTGCACGTAGTCACTCAGGGGGCCATGGGGGCCATCGAAGAACTCGATGATGCAGAAGCCTTCGTCCATGGTGTCGAACAGTGAGCGATAGAAGTCCTGGTCGTGCGCCTGGTGGCTTGCAAGCCGTTGCTCCAGCAGTGTGTTCTGTCGCTGGAGGTCTTCGACTTGTTGGCGCAGTGAGTTCAGATCACGAGAAGGCATGCCTGCGTCCGGCCAATGAAAAGTCCTGACTTTAACGTGTTCACCTGTAGGCGAATAGCTGCTCAGTGCGACTGGGCGGTGCTCCCCAGCAGCCGTTCAAGCGCCTGGGCAAGTGCTTGAAGATCGAATGGCTTGGCCAGCAGTTCGGTACGCCGGTTGGGTCGCGCATTTGCCGTACTGTGTGCAAGGTCATAGCCTGTGATCAGCAGCACCGCGGCATGGGGTGCACTAGCTCGGCAGGCGTCCGCGAGTTGGTAGCCATCGATACCCCCTGGCAGGCCGACATCGGTGATCAGCAAGTCCGGCGCAGGGGCTTCCTGCAAGGCCTTGTAGGCCTGGCGGCCATCTTCGAATGCCTGAACTTCATGGCCCTGGTCCAGCAATACCTCCAGTATGACCAGGCGCAGGGCCGGCTCGTCTTCCACCAGCATCACCTTGCACACGCGCCGCTGATGTGAGGCCGCAGGGGCAGGCCCTTCGACGTGGGGGCCGGGTGAAGCGGCGGCGATGCTTTTATCGCAGGGGAGATACAGGCTGATGGCCGTACCCTGGCCAGGCGTGCTATCGATGACCACCTGGCCACCGGATTGCCGCACAAAGCCGTAGACCATGGACAGCCCAAGGCCAGTGCCCTGGCCGAGCGGCTTGGTGGTGAAGAAGGGCTCAAGGGCGCGCTGCATCACTGCTTTGGACATGCCCATGCCGGTGTCTTCAACGCGGATACGCAGAAACTGGCCAGCGGCCAGGCCCCGCTGTCTGGCTTCGGCGCCTTGCACGTCGACATTGGCGCAACCGATGCTCAAGGTGCCGCCAAGCGGCATGGCGTCACGGGCGTTGATGCACAGGTTGAGCAGCGCGTTTTCCAGTTGCTGGGCGTCTATTCGGATAGGCCAGAGTCCGGCATGTGTCTGGTCGTGGTAGTCGATATAGGGGCCGGTGGAGCTGCTGATCAGGTCGTGCATACCGGCCACCAGTTGCTGCACATCGACCCGTTGCGGGACCAGCGTCTGCTGCCGTGAGAATGCCAGCAAGCGCTGCACCAAGGCTGCGGCGCGTTGGGCGTTGTGCCGGCTGAGTTCAAGCAGCTGCGCAGTGTCCGCCAGGCGTTGCTGCACCAGACGTTGCCCGGCCAGTTCCAGGGCGCCAAGGATGCTGGCCGGCAGGTTGTTGAAATCATGGGAAATTCCGCCGGTCAACTGGCCGACCGCCTCCATTTTCTGCGCCTGGCGCAGTGCTTCTTCGGCCTGCTGCAGGCGTTCCTGTTCGGTCACGCGCTGCGTGATGTCATAGGCGAACAGGTAGCCGCCCTGAATTCGCTGCTGAGCATCGAGCCACGGGTGGTAGCGAATTTCGTAGTGGCGTGGTGCGTCGTCCAGCCCGAAGGTGACGGTGTCGATGAACGCTTCCCCTGCCAGTATGCGCGGCCATATCGGGGCCAGGCGGCCCATGATGTCGGGTTGATCGGTCAGGAACTGGGGTACGTAGTCGCCAACCTGCGGCACGAAGCCTCGGTAACGCTCGAAGGTTTCGCGCGCCGTGCGGTTGATGGCCAACAGGCGCATGCTGCGGTCGGCAGCAAACACGTTGGCCACGCTGTTGTCGAGCAGTTCTCCAAGCAGCCTGTCATGCGCCTGGACGCTGTCCTCGCGCTCTGCCAGGCGTGCTTCCAGTTCTGCGACACGCGCCTGCAACTGGGCAAAGGACGCAAGCGTATCTGGCGACATGACAAGGGCCTGATGATCGGATCGAGCAACTATAGTCGCCCCTCGGGCCCCTTGCTATCAGAACGAGCGAATGATCCGCCCGAGGGTTTCCATGGCCTGTTCGGCGCCGTCATGCCAGGGGCTGCCGTAGTTCAGGCGGATGCAATTGCCAAAGCGTCGGGTGGGCGAAAAGATCGGCCCAGGGGCGATGCTGATGCCTTGGGCCAGGGCCATGTGGAACAGCTTGAGGGCGTCCATCTGCTCGGGCAGTTCCAGCCACAGGAAGTAGCCGCCGGAGGGCTGGCTGACCCGTGTCTGCGCCGGGAAGTGGCGGGCGATGGCTGCCAGCATGTTGGCCTGCTGGCCCTCCAGCGCGTAGCGCAGCTTGCGCAGGTGGCGGTCGTAGCCGCCGTGTTGCAGGTAGTCGGCGATGGCCGCCTGGGCCGGCATGGAGGCACACAGGGAGGTCATCAGTTTCAACCGCTCGATCTTCTGCGCAAAGCGCCCGGCGGCCACCCAGCCAATGCGATAGCCCGGTGCCAGGCTTTTGGCGAACGAGCCGCAGTGCATGACCAGGCCCTGGGTGTCGAAGGCCTTGGCGGGTTTGGGCGCCTGTTGCGAGTAGTACAGCTCGGCGTACACGTCGTCTTCGATCAACGGCACCTGATGGCGCGCCAGCAACTCCACCAGGGCCTGTTTCTTGGCCTCCGGCATGCTTGCACCCACCGGGTTCTGGAAATTGGTCATGCACCACACGGCCTTTACCGGGTGCTTTTCCAGGGTCTGCGCCAGCACCCCCAGGTCCATGCCCTCGCGCGGGTGTACGGGGATTTCCACGGCCTTGAGCTTGAGCCGCTCCAGCACCTGCAGGCAGGCATAGAAGGCCGGGGCCTCGATGGCGACCAGGTCGCCCGGCTGGGTCACGGCCTGCAGGCACAGGTTCAGGGCCTCCAGTGCGCCGTTGGTGATCAGCAGCTCTTCCATCGGCAGCATCAGCCCACCGACCATGTAGCGCAGGGCGATCTGCCGGCGCAGCTGCGGGTTGCCGGGGGACAGATCGGTCACCACCATGCGCGGGTCCATGCTGCGGCTGGCACTGGCCAGTGAGCGGGACAGGCGTTGCAGCGGGAACAGTTCAGGGCTGGGAAAGGCTGAGCCGAAGGCAATGGTGTTGGGGTCCTTGATCGAGTCGAGGATCGAAAATACCAAGGCGCTGACGTCGACATCGGTAGACTCGCTCACCGGCTGCAGCGCCTGCGGCTCGCAGAACTGACGCGGAACGTGGGCGTTGACGAAATACCCGGAGCGCGGCCGGGCGCGGATCAGCCCGCGGCGTTCCAGCAGGTAATAGGCCTGGAACACGGTAGACGGGCTGACCCCGTGGGTCTGGCTGGCGTAGCGCACGGACGGCACGCGCTGGCCGGGGCCCAGCACCCCGGAGCGGATCAGTTCGGCAATGTCATCGGCGAAGCGTTCGTAGCGTTTCATTCTGGCCTTCTGTCCAAGCCTGGCAGGCAAGGTGGCGTGAGTGTAAGGGATCAGCGGTTCATGGGGGCGACGAAGCGACTGTGCGCCACGCTGCGGATAGCGGGGTCGTCACGCTCGCTGATTTCAAAGCTCAGTGTCTGCGAGCTGCTGGTCGGGCGCTCGGCGAGCATCGCCACCGACACCGGCAGTTCGCTCATTTCGCCAGCAGGGATGACCAGTGCGCTACTGCCCTGCAGGGTGAAACCGTCAGCGTCCAGCAGGCGCAATTGATAGTGCTGGGTACGTTCGGTCTTGTTGATGACCTTGAGCAGGTAAATGTTCTCGATCTGGCCTTGGGCGTTTTCGCGGAACAGGCCGCGGTCCTTGATCACATCCAGCGATACCATCGGGCGCATCTGCAGGGCCACCACCAGTGCCCCGATCATGACCAGCAGTGCGGCAGCGTAGCCCAACAGGCGCGGGCGCAGCCAGTGGGTGGTACCGCCTTGCAGGCTGTGCTCGGACTTGTAGCCAATCAGGCCGCGGGCGTAACCCATCTTGTCCATTACCCCGTCACAGGCGTCGATGCACGCGGCACAGCCGATGCAAGCCATCTGCAAGCCATCACGGATGTCGATGCCGGTGGGGCACACCTGCACGCACAGGGTGCAATCGATGCAGTCACCCAGTCCCTGGGCACCGACATCACTGCCTTTCTTGCGCGGACCACGGGCCTCGCCACGACGCGGGTCGTAAGCGACCGCCAGGGTGTCCTTGTCGAACATCACGCTCTGGAAGCGCGCATACGGGCACATGTGCAGGCACACCGCTTCACGCAGCAGGCCGGCATTGATGTAGGTAGCGGCCGTGAAGAACAGTACCCAGAACAGTGCCACACCGCCCAGTTGCAAGGTGAGCAATTCTGCGGCCAGTGGGCGGATCGGGGTGAAGTAGCCGACGAAGGTCAGCCCCGTGAGCACGCCAATGGCCAACCACAGGCTGTGTTTGAGCGTGCGACGGGCCAGTTTGTTCAGGCTCCAGGGCGCCGCGGCCAGCTTGATGCGCTGGTTGCGGTCCCCCTCGGTAACCTTTTCGCACCACATGAATAGCCAGGTCCAGGTGCTTTGTGGGCAACTGTAACCGCACCAGACGCGCCCGGCGTAGACGGTGATGGCGAACAGGCCAAAGGCACAGATGATCAGCAACGCCGACAGCAGGATGAAGTCCTGTGGCCAGAAGGTGGCGCCGAAGATGTGGAACTTGCTGTTTCCCAGGTCCCACAGCACGGCCTGGCGGCCGTTCCAGTTCAGCCAGGCCGTGCCGAAGAACAGCACGAACAGGGCGCCGGCAAAGCCGATGCGCAGGTTACGGTAAAGCCCGGTAAAGCTGCGGGTCTGGATGCCGCTGTCGGTGCGTCGTGCTTGGATGCTGGCTGGGGCGGTGGCGATCTCTGTAAAAGGGATTCTATCGTTCATGGTTCGGTGCTCATCAGGCCTCGATCAGGCATGAGCACTATGGCGCTGAAGCTGTTATCAGCACAGGTTCAGATTTTACGATAAAAACCATATCAGATTTGCCGCATGGCCCCGCCAAGCCTCATATCACCGAGCCTGGCGCGCTGGCCTTCAGATGCCTGCGGCTATCCACCGCACCCGCCACGGTCAGTGCATCGGCCTCGGTTTCGGTAATGGGCACGCGTTGGCCGGCCAGTACTGCCACCGACATACGCAACTGTTCGTCGGTGATGATCTCGATATCCGGGCCTTCGCCCTCGATGCGCAGGCCTTCGCCGATCAGCGTGCAGCGGCGGGTGGTTTCGTCGATTTCAATGGGCATGGTGGGGTCCTCCCGGGGTGATTACAGGGTGGACCGCGGTCAGGGGCCAGTTGCTGCATCAGCAAGCTGAGCGGCACTTTGCAGTACGTGTGACGGTCAACCATGCAGAGGGCAGGCCTGCTGACGTGGCGGGCGGATTCATGAAGCTCAAGCAGGGGACACAACTGCGATGGACGTCATCTGGCAAGCAATCCAGGCGGAATTCGCCGATGTCACCGATGAGCGCGAGGTCACGCAAATCCTTGTGCGCTTGCTGATGGCTGCTGTGCTCGGCGCAGTACTGGGCTTCGAGCGCGAACACAAGGGCAAGTCTGCCGGGGTGCGTACCCACATGCTGGTGTCGCTGGGGGCCGCCCTGTTCGTGCTGGCGCCCAGTATGGCGGGGGCCGATGAACAGGCACTCAGTCGGGTGATCCAGGGCATCGTTGCCGGTATCGGTTTTCTCGGTGCGGGTACCATTCTGAAGGGTAACGGCCAGGACACCAGCCATGTGAAGGGCCTGACGACCGCTGCCGGGCTATGGATGACGGCTGCCATTGGCACGGCGGCTGGCATGGGGCGCGAAGCCACGGCGCTGATCAGCACGGTACTGGCCCTGCTGGTACTGGGCACGATGCCGTTGCTGGTGGAGAAGGTCGAAGGACAGAATGAGGAGAAGCAGAAGGAGGAAGAGGGCAGGAAGCACTGAGGGGAGCCGAAGCTCCCCTCAAAGCGTTGTTGCCTGCTCTTTTTTTATTATTGGGACCGGCCTTTTGTTGTTTTTGTCGGCTTGTCCTGGTGTTGCGGGCGACCCCCATGCGGGGTCAAGAGCAAACGTATTTTTTTGAGCGCTGACCTGCTTTCATCATTGCTGATCCGAACCTGGCTGCCGCTACCTTGAGGTAGTTTTATTGTTCTGTGCCAGACCGCGGGGCGAACCCCTGAAAAGCGTGTCGACTCCAAAAAAATCTGCTTGCTACGCCTCTGCCGTGTTGTTCTTGTTATGTCAGAGCCGTTACCTGTTGTTTTTATTGGGTATCGCGTTTTTTTTGTTCTTGTACCAGAGATATAGCAGGGTGCGTGCCAACTTTTAAAAACCCTTTAAAATCAATGACTTAAGAATTTTTGTCGACATCGCTTAGCCTGAAATTCTGCCGATTTGTTTCCCTGTTACCCGATTTTTTGCTGTGAAATGTGCGGGAGGTAACACTTCACCCACACCAATGTGACACCGGTGTGACCTATTGTGCGCTGCACGCCCGTGCTACCCGCGACCCGTTGTCGCGGCCCAGCACGCCGCTGATGCGCTGGCCGGCGGCTATCAGCCGGCCCAGGTCGATGCCGGTTTCAATGCCAAGCCCCTGCAGCAGGTACACAACGTCTTCACTGGCGATATTGCCGGTAGCACCCTTGGCGTAAGGGCAGCCGCCCAGCCCGGCTACCGAGCTGTCGAATACGCTGATGCCCTCGAGCAGGCTGGCATAGACGTTGGCCAAGGCCTGGCCGTAAGTGTCATGGAAGTGTCCGGCCAACTGCTCGCGCGGTACCTGGGCCGACACCACCTCGAACAGGCGTCGGGTGTCGCCTGCGGTGCCGGTGCCAATGGTGTCACCCAGCGAGACCTCGTAGCAGCCCATGTCGTGCAGGGCGCGGGCCACTGGGGCCACCTGCTCGGCGCTGACCTTGCCCTCGTAAGGGCAGCCAAGCACACATGACACATACCCGCGCACGCGCACGCCGTGGCTGCGCGCAGCGTCCATGATGGGTTCGAAGCGCTTGAGGCTTTCGCTGATCGAGCAATTGATGTTGCGTTGCGAGAACGCTTCGGAGGCGGCAGCGAACACCGCTACTTCCTTGACCCCGGCAGCCAGGGCGTCCTCGAAACCGCGCAGGTTCGGCGCCAGTGCGGCATACGTCACACCGGGGCGCTGCTGGATGCCGGCGAATACCTCGGCAGAGCCGGCCATCTGTGGCACCCACTTGGGGGACACGAAACTGCCCACTTCTATATAGGCCAGGCCCGCTTCGGTGAGGTCGTTGACCAGGCGTACCTTGTCGGCGACGCTGATGGGCTGGGCTTCGTTCTGCAGGCCGTCGCGGGGGCCGACTTCGACCAGGCGGACGTGTTTGGGCAAGGACATGGCGGGTTTCCTGTGGCGTTCAGCGGTTGTCTTTGTTGTTCAGGGTGGCGGCCAGGGCTTGTTCGCAGCGCTCCTGGGCGGTGTCCAGTTCCAGTTGCATCTGATGAATGTCCAGCATCTGCTGCTCCAGCTGGGCGCGGCGCTCGGCAATCTTCGCCAGCATGCTGTTGAGCTGTTTGAGGTTGCCGCTGGTGGGGTCGTACAGTTCGATCAACTCGCGGCACTCGGCCAGGGAAAAGCCAATGCGCTTGCCGCGCAGGATGAGCTTCAGGCTGACCTTGTCGCGCGGTGAGTAGATACGTTCCAGGCCACGGCGCTCAGGGCTGAGCAGGCCCTGTTCTTCGTAGAAGCGGATAGCGCGGGTGGTGATGTCCAGTTCGCGGGACAGGTCGGAGATGCTGTAGGTCTGAGTGCTCATGCTCGGGCTCGGCGTGGGGTATGCGGATATCCTGAGGGCAGGTTGACGTATACGTCAAGAAGAGGCCGCCAAGGATTATTCCGACAACCCTGATCTGCGATACGCATTGGGCGTTTGACCACTCAAGCGCTTGAACCACCGGGCGAAGTAGGTCGGGTCGGTAAACCCCAGGCTATCCGACAACTGCCCGATGCTCATCCGCGTGTAAATAAGGTTGCGTCGCGCCTCCAGCAACAACCGCTGGTGCACCACCTGCAATGCAGTCTGACCGCTCAGTGCCCGGCACAGCTGGTTCAGTTGCAAACTCGGAATATTCAGCCGCGCGGCAAAGTCTTCAACCGACAGATGCTCGCGGTAATGCGCTTCGACCAGGCGCAAGTATTGCCCCAGCAACAGGCGGTCACGCTCATCACGGTTACGCGGTGCCTGCCCTTGCTGCTGACGGCGGCTGATCCACACCATCAGCGCGGTCACCAACGCTTCCAGCATCGCGGCGCGTGCCGGGGCATTGCCTTGGTACTCCCGCTGCAAGGTGTCGACCAGGCTGCGCAGGTGCACGCGGTCATGGCCCAACGGATAACACGCAGGTTGTGCCAGCACCGTCAGTGGCGCGCCCAGGCGCTGTTCCAGGTTCGCTACAAGGGCAGTACCAAAGGTCAGGACATAGCCCTGGATATCGGCGCTGAAGCGAAAGCCATGCACGGTCATCGGTGGCACGACCTGGATCGCCGCTTCGCCGATGGCACTGCGCACGCCCTCGATCTCCACCTGGGCCTGGCCACGCTGTACATACAGCAGCTGGAACAGCTCGGCATGCTGGTGCGGCTTGATCTCCCAGTGATGCAGCCGGCTGCGTGCCGGGATCGATTCGCAGTGCAGCAGGTCGGTGCCGGGCCAGGCCTGATTTTCGCCATACAGCTTGAACAACGGGACGCCGGGGAGGGTGGATTTCATCTGGGTTGGCCTGTCCGTTAATCGAACGCTTTTCGTAAAAGTGCAGGTTTTTTATGGAATAGCACACTTAAACGGCGTTTTCTGCCAGTAAAAATGCAATGGCAAACCCTAACAGCAGATGCCGCCCCGCTGCCAGTCCCAGGCCGGTATCGTCCGAACAGAGACAACAACAATGAAAACTCAGGTTGCAATTATTGGTGCAGGTCCGTCTGGCCTGCTGCTGGGCCAGCTGCTGCACAAGGCCGGTATCGATAACATCATCGTCGAACGCCAGACCGCCGAGTACGTACTAGGCCGCATCCGCGCCGGGGTGCTGGAGCAAGGCACGGTCGACCTGCTGCGCGAGGCCGGCGTGGCCGAGCGCATGGACCGTGAAGGCCTGGTGCACGAGGGGGTCGAGCTGCTGGTTGGTGGGCGCCGTCAACGCCTGGACCTCAAGGCGCTGACCGGTGGCAAGACGGTGATGGTCTACGGCCAGACCGAGGTCACCCGTGACCTGATGCAGGCCCGTGAAGCCAGTGGTGCGCCGATCATCTATTCAGCCGCCAACGTTCAGCCGCATGAATTGAAAGGCGAGAAGCCCTACCTGACGTTCGAAAAGGATGGCCGGGTGCAGCGGGTTGACTGCGACTATATCGCCGGCTGCGACGGCTTCCACGGCATCTCGCGGCAGAGCATCCCGGAGGGCGTGCTGAAGCAGTATGAACGGGTTTACCCGTTTGGCTGGCTGGGCCTGCTGTCGGACACACCGCCGGTCAATCACGAGCTGATCTACGCCCACCATGCGCGCGGTTTCGCGTTGTGTAGCCAACGCTCGCAAACACGCAGCCGCTACTACCTGCAGGTACCTTTGCAAGATCGGGTCGAGGAGTGGTCTGACGAGCGTTTCTGGGACGAACTGAAAGCCCGTTTGCCCGCCGAGGTGGCGGCGGACCTGGTCACAGGCCCCGCGTTGGAAAAAAGCATTGCGCCACTGCGTAGCCTGGTGGTCGAACCCATGCAGTATGGTCACCTGTTCCTGGTGGGTGACGCGGCGCACATCGTCCCCCCTACGGGTGCCAAAGGCCTTAACCTGGCGGCCTCGGACGTCAACTACCTGTACCGCATTCTGGTCAAGGTGTACCACGAAGGGCGCGTCGACCTGCTTGCGCAATACTCGCCGCTGGCACTGCGCCGCGTGTGGAAGGGCGAGCGCTTCAGCTGGTTCATGACCCAACTGCTGCATGACTTCGGTAGCCACAAGGACGCTTGGGACCAGAAGATGCAGGAAGCTGACCGCGAGTACTTCCTGACCTCGCCGGCGGGGCTGGTGAACATTGCCGAGAACTATGTGGGGCTGCCGTTCGAAGAAGTGACCTGATCCGTCATTGCGCAAACCTGGCACTCATGCAGGGAGCAAGGGCTGCATTGGTCAGCGAATGGCTTGCCGGTAATTACACCAAGGCTTGAAGTCGAGACTGCGTATGACCGACAGTGCTTCGCTGAATAGGTGATGGCAGGATGCATGACGATGAAATATCCCACCCCGCTGATCGGCGCTCTGTGCCTGCTGGTTACCAGTAACTGGGCCGGCGCCGACCAGGTATTGCCCACGCCACCGGAACTGGCCTCCGGCTACCGCAGCGGTTTGCAGCCGGTGCACGCCAGCCGGCACATGGTTGCCGCAGCCAACCCGCTGGCCAGTGAAGCGGGGCGGGCGATGTTGCGTGCCGGCGGCAGTGCGATTGACGCCGCCATCGCCATGCAGATGGTGCTGACACTGGTCGAGCCGCAGTCCAGTGGGATCGGTGGCGGGGCGTTCATCCTGTACTGGGATGGCAAGCGCGTGCAGGCATTCGACGGGCGTGAAGCAGCACCTGCGGCGGTGACGGATAAGCTGTTCCTGCAAGCCGATGGCACACCCATGCCGTTCCGGGTGGCGCAGATCGGTGGGCGTTCGGTGGGCGTGCCCGGGGTGCTGCGTGCCCTGAAACTGGCCCACGAGCAGCACGGCAAGTTGCCCTGGCACGACCTGTTCGCCCCGGCCATCGCCTTGGCACGCAACGGCTTCGCGGTTTCCGAGCGCCTGCACACGCTACTGGCCGGGGACCCCTACATTGCCCGTTCACCCGCAATGGCCCGTTACTTCCTGGATGAACAGGGTAGGCCGTTGGCTGTCGGTACGATCCTGCGCAACCCTGAGTTGGCCCATACCTTGGAGCAGATCGCCGCACAGGGGCCCGAGGTGTTCTACAGCGGTGAAATTGCCGAAGCCATCGTCGCCACGGTGCGTGGCCATGCCAATGCCGGGTATCTGTCGCTGCAGGACTTGCAGCAGTACCAGGCCAAGGAGCGCGAGCCGTTGTGCGGCCCCTACAAGGCCTGGCAAATATGCGGCATGCCGCCACCCTCCTCGGGTGGGGTGACTGTGCTGCAGACCTTGGGCCTGCTCGAAGCCGTGCAGCGCACCGCGCCGCAACGCGACCTGGCAGCGCTGCGACCGCTGGCCACCTCGTCCCCGGCACGCCTGGAAGCTCCGCCCTTGGCCGTGCACCTGATCGCCGAGGCCGAGCGCCTGGCCTACGCCGACCGCGCTCAGTACCTGGCCGACAACGACTACGTGCCCGTCCCGGTCAAGGCCCTGACCGATGCTGCTTATCTGGCCAGCCGCGCGGCGCTGATCGGCGAGCACAGCATGAAGCGCGCCCGTCCGGGCCACCCGCAAGGAGCGGACCTGGCACTTGCGCCCGACCGCTCGCCACTGCGCATCTCCACCTCTCACCTCAGTGCGGTGGATGACAGCGGCCAGGCCCTGGCCATGACCACCTCGGTGGAGGCCGCATTTGGCTCGCACCTGATGGTCAAGGGCTTCCTGCTCAACAATCAGCTGACCGACTTCTCGTTCATCCCCCACGAGCACGGCAAGCCTGTGGCCAATCGGGTGCAGCCGGGCAAACGGCCGCTGTCGGCCATGGCGCCGACATTGGTGTTCTCGCGTGCCACGGGCGAGTTTGTTGCGAGCCTCGGTTCGCCGGGTGGTTCGCAGATCATCGGTTACGTGAACAAGGCACTGGTCGGCCTGCTGGATTGGCAGCTCGACCCGCAACAGGCCGCGGGCCTGCCCAACTTCGGCAGCCGCAATGCCGGCACCGAAGTGGAAGCAGGGCTGAGCAGCCCGGCGCTGATCCGCCAGTTGGCAGCCTGGGGCCATGAGGTGACACCGATGACCATGACCAGCGGCATGCAGATCATCCAGCGCAGCGGCGAGGGTTGGTCAGGCGGTGCCGATCCTCGGCGGGAAGGAGTGGCCCTCGGTGACTAGCCGTGATAGAACGCAGACTTGCCATTCAGTCGTTGAATATCTAGATGTCTATCAGCGTGAAATCGAATAGAGCTCTGTTCGACCTCGACCTGCTGCGTGCCATTGTCGTGGTGGCCGACTGCGGCAGCTTCACCACCGCTGCCGCGCGGCTGCATTCGACCCAGTCGACGATCAGCCAGAAAGTGCGCCGCCTGGAAGACATGGTCGGCCACCGCCTGCTGGTGCGGGGCAACCGTGATGTGCTGCCGACCGACGCCGGGCAGACCTTGCTCGGCTATGCCCGGCACATGCTGGCCCTGAACGATCAGATGCTTGAAGCCCTGGCCGGGGCGATGGTGGGCACCACGGTACGGCTTGGTGTGCCCGAGGACTTCGTGGGCGGGCGTACCACCAATGCGCTGTCGGCATTCAGCCGGCTGCACCCACAGGTGAAGCTCGAAGTGACCAGCGGCTTGTGCCGTGACCTGAGCCAGGCCTACGACAATGGCGAACTTGACCTGGTGCTGCTCAAGCAGCGGCGCAACAGCCGTGAGGGCGTGGCCTGCTGGCCAGAGCGTCTGCAGTGGATCGACAGCGCACACTCGCCTGCCTTCGAGCTGGACCCGATCCCGTTGGTCACCTTTCCGCCACGCGGCCTGTACCGCGAGGACATGATCAACGCCATTGAAAGCATGGGTCGGCGCTGGCGCATCAGCTTTACCAGTTCCAGCCTCAGTGGCATCCAGGCTGCGGTCGCCGATGGCATGGGTATCAGCCTGCTGCCACCCAGGGCGGCCACCGGCGAGCACAGGGTGCTGGGGGCCGGGCAAGGGCTGCCGGAGGTCGACAGCTATGAGATCGTCATCGTGCACCGGCCGACGGCGGATGTGATGGTCAAGGCGTTGGCTGAGGTGATGACGCAGTTGCTGGCGGGCGGTGGGATCTGACGGTCAGAGGGAAATGCGCTTGCACATGACCCAACGCCAGCGCGATCACTGTGGGCTTTTCCGGCGAGCACGGGCTAAGCCCGTGCCATGCACCGTGCAGCCTGCTTAGCGGGCATGCCTGCCACATTGACCGCCTGCAACCTTGAGCCTGCCCCAACCCTTCATCGGCCACGGTGCGTTATACCTTGGTCGACAGCCACGTTTGCCACTAGGCCTGAGCCCCCCTGTGGGAGCGGCC
>NZ_JBQENN010000015.1:147357-147753 GCF_052044625.1 Pseudomonas sp. 22515 | reverse complement strand
AGCAATCTATGCATGATGCCGAGATCCTGGGGCCGCTGCGCGGCCCTTTCGCGACACAAGGCCGCTCCCACGGGGATCGCGCCACCTTTTAGAAATTGAGCAAGACAGTTGCTCCCAAAGGTCGCGTCCTGGTCCAGATTGCGCTTGGCGAACGGCAGCGGCGGGCGGTGGTGGCGCAGTTGCTCAACGCTCGGTACTTGCGCGGTCTGTGGGAGCGGGCGAGCCCGCGAAGCAGCCACCGCGTTGCAGGGCACCGGCCTTGCCGGTCAATGTGGGCATGCCCGCGCCCACATTGACCGCCTGCAACCTTGAGCTTGCCCCAACCATTCATCGGCCACGGTGCGTTACACCTTGGTCGACAGCCACGTTTGCCACTAGGCCTGAGCCCCCCCCTGT
>NZ_JBQENN010000015.1:0-147334 GCF_052044625.1 Pseudomonas sp. 22515 | reverse complement strand
CAAGGCCGCTCCCACAGGGATCCCCAGCTTTTAGAAATTGAGCAAGACAGTTGCTCCCACACGTTCGACTAAACCGGTTCAATGTCAGGCAACCCGTCGGATGCGGCTTTTGCCAGCGCGGCCTCGGGTGTGGCTGAACAGGTCTTTCGGGTCGTCCTCAACCCACGGCACCAGGTCGATCTTGGCACCCATTCCGCGCTTTTCGGCTTGCTGTAGTACGTACCGTAGTACGGTGTAGTCTTCGAGGGCGAAGCCCACCGAATCGAACACAGTGACCTGGCTGTCGCTTTGTCGGCCCTCAGTTTCTCCGCAGAGCACGCGCCACAGGTCGACCACCGGAAAGTCCGCCGGCAGCTGCTGGATCTCACCTTCGATACGGGTTTGTGGTTCGTACTCGACGAACACCCGCGCGTTGCGCAGCACATCGGCGTGCAGCTCGGTTTTGCCTGGGCAGTCACCGCCCACGGCGTTCAGGTGCATACCGGGCTCCAGCATGTCGGGGGTAATGATGGTGGCGTAGGCCTTGTCGGCCGTCACCGTGGTGATGATGTCCACGCCTTTCACTGCCTCGGCTACCGAGCTGGCTCGGCGGATGGTCAAGCCGCTGTATTCCTTGAGGTTGGCGATTAGCTTGGCGGTGGCCAGCGGGTCGGTGTCGTAGGCGACGATTTCTTCGATGCCCAGGTGCTTGTGGAAGGCCAGGGCCTGGAATTCGCTTTGCGCGCCGTTGCCGATCAGCGCCATCTTGCGCGCGTTCGGGCGGGCCAGTGCCTGGGCTGCCATCAGCGAAGTCGCTGCGGTGCGCAGGGCGGTGGCGATGGTCAGTTCGGACAGCAGCACCGGGTAACCGGAGTCGACATCGGCCAGTACACCGAAGGCCATCACCGTATGCAGGTTGCGTGCAGTGTTGGCCGGGTGGCCGTTGACGTATTTGAAGGCATAGCGGCTTTTGTCGGCGACCGGCATCAGTTCGATCACGCCCACTTCCGAGTGGCTGGCAACGCGCGCGGACTTGTCAAACGCCTGCCAGCGTTTGAAATCGTCCCGCAGGGCAGCGGCAAGCTCGCCAATAAACGGCGCTACGCCAATGTCATGCACCAGGTCCGACATGGTTGGAACATCAATGAAATACGTCATGCTCTTGCACCTTGTTATTGTGCGCTTGCCCAGCAGTGCGGGTTAAGCGCTTGAGATTATCGAAGTGAAGCCGCATGAACATTGTGATGACAGGTTGCGCCAATCAGAAGCATACAGGTTGTCAGTTTTGTCAGGCTTCTGGACAATCTGCCAACCCAACGTAGCAATCTGATTATTTGGCAGGCTTATGGACACGATCGATCGGGAACTGATTGCACTGTTGCGGGACAATGCACGTACCCCTGTGCTGACCCTGGCAAAAAAGCTGAAGGTGGCCAGGGCAACGGTGCATAACCGCATTACCCGGCTTGAAGAGCAGGGTGTGATCATCGGTTACACGGTACGTTTGCGCTCCGATGCGCTGGACCAGGGGGTGCGGGCAATCACCAGCATCGGCATCAGTGGCCACCATGCCGCAGAGGTCAAGCACGCGCTGCGCGGGCATCCCAATGTTGTGGCCATCCACACCACCAATGGCCGCTGGGACCTGATGGCAGAGCTGCGCGCCGACACCCTCGAAGCGTTCGACCGGGCGCTGAACACCATCCGCTCGATCCCGCATATCGAGAACACCGAGACCAGCATCCTGCTGTCGACCTACAAGATGTGACCGCTGAGCCAGAGAGGGGTATTGCATAAAAAGCTGCTGGCCCTGCTGCAGTCGGTCTGCGGCCTGGCGGCACTTCAAGGTTGGCGCTCAGCCACCGCTCGCAACGTACGCAACGTCACCACCGGCGTATCCACCACAAACCGGTTGGCCAACCACCCCGGCACATCCCCGGCAGGGGCGGCCTGCAACTGGTAGGTCACCTCGGTCACCCGGTCACCCAGCGGTTTCATCTGCCACACACCACTCAGGTGCTCTACCCGGATCAGGCCGTCAACCCTGGGGATCCTGTCGGGATCGGCGCTCAGGTGGCGCACCAGGGTACCGTCGACCAGGCGTTCGCTGGTCACTTTCAGCACGATGTCCCGTGGCCTCGCCGGCCAAGGCAGCTGGGTGGTCAGGTACACCCAGGTGTTGTCACCCTCCACATCCAGCAGCCGCATCTGGTCACAGGCGTACAGCCACTTGCAGGCCACCCGCAGGTTATCCTGCAGGTCAGTGAGCGTGCGCAGGCTGGCTTTCATGGTGCTGACACCACGAAACTGCTGGTAGGGCGAGTCGCCTGCATCTTTCAGGTACACGCGAATGCCTTCGCGGTCGTAGGCCAGGTGCCAGTCATCGGCGGCCAGGGCCGAGGCGCACAGCAGCAAGGCCGCGAGCAGCAGGCAGCGGTTCATGGCCGGTACCCTGCAGGGGTGGGTATTTCAGTATGCGCGGCAAACAGAAAGCCCGCCAGGTTGGCGGGCTTGCGGGCATCAGCCTGGGCTTAGCGCTTAGGGTTCAGCGTCAGGTGTACGTGACGGTTCACGTCCTTGTACAGCAGGTAGCTGAAGTTGCCTGGGCCGCCGGCGTAGCAGGCTTGCGGGCAGAAGGCGCGCAGCCACATGAAGTCGCCGGCTTCCACTTCGACCCAGTCCTGGTTCAGACGGTACACTGCCTTGCCTTCCAGCACGTACAGGCCGTGTTCCATCACGTGGGTTTCTGCGAACGGAATTACACCGCCCGGCTGGAAGGTGACGATGTTCACGTGCATGTCGTGGCGCATGTCGGCCATGTCGACAAAGCGGGTGGTTTTCCAGCGGCCTTCGGTGCCCGGCATCTCGATGACGGTGGCGTTGTCGCGGTGGGTGACGAAGGATTCCGGCACGTCCAGGCCTTCAACCTTCTGGTAGTGCTTGCGCAGCCAGTGGAAGGTGACGTTGGACTTGCTGTTGTTACGCAGGCTCCACTCGGCGCCCGGGGCCAGGAAGGCGTAGCCGCCAGGTACCAGGGTGTGGTGTTTGCCTTCGACGGTGATGTCCAGTTCGCCTTCGACGATGAACACCACGGCTTCCGCATCGGCGTCCAGCTCAGGGCGCTCGCTGCCGCCTTCCGGGGCCAGTTCGACGATGTACTGGGAGAACGTTTCGGCAAAACCGGTCAGCGGGCGGGCGATGACCCACATGCGCATCTTGTCCCAAAAGGGCAGGTGGCTGGTGACGATGTCACGCATCACGCCTTTAGGGATGACGGCATAGGCTTCGGTGAACATGGCACGGTCAGTCAGCAGCTCGGTTTGAGCCGGGTGCCCACCGTGGGGGGCGAAGTACGAATGGTTCGACATGGACGATCTCGACTTGTTGTTCTCTCCCCATGCCTTGAACCGCACCGGCCGGTGCGGCGCAGGGGATGTGGCCACAGAATAGGGTCGAGTGCGTGCCATCCACAAATTAAATGTTGGAATACCCGGTATTTGATCACTGAATGCTGACCTGACGCCCAACGTGCCGTTCGGGCAGCTGGCCGCCGCGGCCGAACAGCTTGTGGCGCAGGGGGCCCTCGGTGTAGCTCAGCGGGTAGCGGCCGCGCCGTTGCAGCTCGGGCACCAGCAGGTCGACCACATTGGCCAGGTCGTCCGGTTGCACGGCGTAGGTCAGGTTGAAACCGTCGATGCCGGTATGGTCCAGCCAGGTTTCCAGCTGGTCGGCCACCTCGCTGGCAGCGCCGATCAGCACGGGGCCGCGACCGCCCAGGCCAACGAACTCGGCGGCTTCGCGTACGGTCCAGCGGCGAGTGGGGTCGGCGGCGGTAAAGGCTGCCAGGGCGGCACGGCCAGCATCGTTCTCGACGTACTCGATCGGTGCATCGGGGTCGAGGCCGGCGAAGTCGATGCCGGTCCAGCCTGACAGCAGCGCCAGGGCAGCGTCCAGGTCGACATAGCGGCGATAGTCGTTAAAGCGGGCCTCGGCCTCTTCCCGCGTGGGGGCGACGATCAACAGCGCCTGGGCGTAGATCAGCACTTCGTCACGGCCACGCCCGGCCGCTTCGCAGGCCTGGCGGATGCCGTCGGCGTAGCGGCGCAACACCGTCGGCGTTGGCCCGCTGATGAACACGCATTCGGCATGCCGTGCGGCAAACTGCTGGCCGCGTGCCGACGCACCGGCCTGGAACAACACCGGGGTGCGTTGCGGCGACGGCTGGCACAGGTGCATGCCGGGCACCTGGAAGTGCTCGCCCACATGGTTGATCGGGTGTACCCGCGAGGGTTCGATATAGCGCCCGCTTTCACGCTCCAGCAGCACGGCGTCGTCGTCCCAGCTTTTCTCCCACAGCTTGTACAGCACCTGCAGGTATTCCTCGGCCAGGTCGTAGCGTTGGTCGTGGCCCAGTTGACGCGCCAGGCCGAGGTTGCGCGCAGCGCTGTCCAGATACCCGGTGACGATGTTCCAGCCGACCCGGCCATTGCTCAGGTGGTCGAGCGTGGACATGCGCCGGGCGAAGGGGTAGGGGTGTTCGTAGGTCAGCGAAAAGGTGACACCAAAACCCAAGTGCTCGGTCACCCCGGCCATCGCCGGCACCAGCAGCAGCGGATCATTGACCGGCACCTGCACGCCACCGCGCAGGGCGGCTTGCGGGCTGCCTTGATAGACGTCGTAGATACCCAGCACATCGGCGATGAACAGGGCGTCGAACAGGCCGCGCTCGAGCAGGCGGGCCAGGTCGGTCCAGTAACTCAGGCGGTTGAACGCCACACTGGTGTTGCGCGGATGGCGCCACAGCCCAGGGGACTGGTGGCTGGCAGCGTTCATGCTGAAGGCGTTGAAGCGGATCGGGCGAGGCATGGTCAGCGCGCTCCGTTCAAGGCAACACGGAAGCCGGGTAGACCGCTTCGGCCACCTGTAGCTTGCGTGGAATCAGGCCCAGGCCCTGGAAGGTGTCCGCCAGCTTCTGTTGTTCGGCAACGATCTGCGGGGTGATAGCGACGGCGTTGTAGTTGCGCCGTTCGCTGGCCACTTCCAGCACCTGGGTGCTGATCCCCAGCTGCGGTGCCAGCAGCGCGGCAACTTCGGCAGGCTTGGCGTTGGCCCACTGGCTGACCTTGCCCAGCTCGGCAAAGAAGGTTTTCAGCAGTGCACGGTGCTCGTCGGCATAGCGGGCTGTGGACAGGTAGAAGGTGCGGTTGTTGGACAGGCCGCTGCCGTCGCGTAGGTTTTTCAACCCTGGCTGGCTTTCTGCGGCGGCGAGGAACGGGTCCCACAGGGTCACGGCCTGCACACTGCCCGATTGCAGGGCGGCCACGGCATCGGCGGCATTGTTGACGTAAGCGGGGGTAATGTCCTTGTAACTGAGGCCAGCCTGCTGCAGGGCTACGGCCAGCAGGTATTGGGCATTCCAGCCGCGGCCGGTGGCCACACGCTTGCCTTTCAGGTCCTGCACACTGGCCAGGTGGTCCTGCTCGCGCACGACCAGGCCAATGCCGCGTGGGTAGGGTTGTTCGGCGGCCAGGTAGACCACAGGCTTGCCTGCGGCCTGGGCGAACACCGAGGGGGCATCGGCTGCGTGGCCGAGGTCGATGGCGCCGGTGCTCAGTGCCTCCAGTAGCTGGGGGCCGGCGGCGAACTCATGCCAGCTGACCTTCACACCTTGCGGTGCCAGGGCCTTCTCCAGGGCGCCGCTGCCTTTGAGGATGTTGATGCTGTTGAATTTCTGGTAGCCGATGCGCAGTGTCCTGGCGTCGTCGGCAATGGCTTCGGACCAGGGCAGCAGGGCGCTGGCGACGCTGGCCAGTAAACCGCCGATCAGCAGACGGCGTAGTGGGGAGAAGGCATGTTTGGGCATGGGCATTGCTCCTTGAATCGGGTGAGAGGCGATCTGCCCAGACTAAGGAGGTGGCGTTTGGCTTTCAATTTATATATTCCAGTTCGTTAGATTGTTTAGTTATTTTTATATCCTTTTGTTTTTAGTAGCGGGGTGCCTATCGTTGTTGGAGGCGCCATGGGCTGAGATCGGCGGGTCCTGCAGCACCCGTTTGTGCAGCTTTCGACATTTTTTTCACATTCGCTTGCTAGGATCCGCAACGATTCCGAGGAGCCCCTTCATGCCGCACATCCTGCGCAAGCGCAGCGCCCGCATCGCCTTGACTGCCACCTCCGGGCTGCTCGCGGCCACCTTGGGCTTCTTCGCGTGGCAGAGTTTCTACCCGGTCCAGGCCGCTACCGGCTGGGATATTGAGGTGTTGCATCGCGACGTAACCAAAGCCGCCTCGTTGTTACCGCAGGCGGATGGCAGCCTGCTGGTCAGCCGTGAACTGGATGACGGGCGGGGCAGCATCCTCAAGATCACGGCTACCGGCGAGCGCGTCGTGCTGGTCGATAACCTGTCCAAGCCCGACGGTATGGTCCCGGCGCAGGGCGGCTGGGTGTTCAGCCAGGAAGGTGGCCTGGCACCTGTCAGCCTGTCCCGCGATGGCCAGGTCACCCGGCTGTTCGACGGCGAGAGCGTGCAAGGCCTCTGGAACGAAGGCAACTATCTTTATGCCATCGAAGACCGCAAGGGCAATGGTCGCCTGATGCGCTATGACTGGAGCAGCGGGCAGCTGGAGGTACTCCGGTCCGGCCTGACCGAAACCGAAGGCCTGACCCGCTGCAGCGATGGCCGCTTGCTGTACACCGAAAAGGCCAATGGCAGGGTCCGCTCCCTGTCCGACGATGGCAGCGACCCGGTGGTGGTCGATGGTCTGCGTAACCCTACATTCTTGTATTGTGATCAACGTGGCCTATGGATCAGCGAGGACAACACACACCGTGCGCGCCTGCTGCGCATCGATGCCGATGGCAGCCAGCAAACGGTGCTGACTTTCCTCAAGGCTCCGCAGGCGATCATCGCCGATGGTATCGGGGGTTATCTGCTCGCTGAAGGTGGGCGTAACCGCGTGCTGCGCCTGACGCCCGCGCCGGCGCCCGCGACTGCCCAGCGTAACTGACTGTGCGCCTGGCTGATGATCAGTGCCCGCAGGCTGACCGCGCTGCTTGAGCCCAAGGCATCATGGCTACCCGACCAACAGCGTGCTTCCCTGCATGGCCGCGCTAACGGATAATCCCGGCATTCCAATAAACAGCCTGTGAGTGGGTATGAGTGATTCCGTAGTCGGCCTCGGCCAGCCTGAAACCGAAGGGGTGCGCAAAACGCGCAAGAACAACCCTGAGAAAACACGCGAGGACATCCTCCAGGCCGCCATCAACGAGTTCGTTCAGCAAGGGCTGGCCGGCGCCCGCGTCGACGCCATCGCCGAACGCACCGCCACTTCCAAGCGCATGATCTACTACTACTTCGGCAGCAAGGAGCAGCTGTATTGCGAGTGCCTGGTGAAGTTGTACGGGGATATCCGCAAGACCGAACAGAGCCTGGACCTGGAGTCGTTACCGGCTGAGCAGGCGATCCGCCGGCTGGTGGAGTTCACCTTCGATCACCATGACCGCAACGTCGATTTCGTGCGCATCATCTGCACCGAAAACATCCACTATGGCGAGTACGTCAAGCAGTCGCCGGCCATTCGCGAAATGAGCAGCCTGGTGCTGGAGGCCCTGGGCAACACCCTGCGCCGTGGCGTTCAGGAAGGCGTGTTCCGCGCCGGCATCGAGGTCATCGACCTGCACATGCTGATGAGCTCGTTCTGCTTCTACCGGGTGTCGAACCGCCATACCTTTGGCGAGATCTTCCAGATCGACCTGTCTGATGAGCAAATAAAGCTGCGCCACAAAGCCATGATCTGTGATGCGGTGTTGCGGTATATCCAGCTCGAGCCTCGTACCTGAGATTGCTCGAGCGCCTGGGCTGGCTCAAAGGGCCTCGGTCACTCGCCCAGCCGTTGCTCGCGCGACGGCGGGTAGCCGAAATACGCCGCATAGCACTTGCTGAAGTGCGACACCGAGACAAACCCGCAGGCCACTGCCACTTCCATTACCGACAGGTCGGAATACTGCAGCAGCCGGCGGCTCTTGGTGATGCGCAGCTCCATGTAATAGCGCCGGGGCGACGTGCCCAGCTGGGCCTGGAACAGGCGGTCGATCTGCCGCCGCGAGCGCCCGCTGTAGGCGGCCAGCTGGTCGAGGCTGAGGGTTTCCTCGAGGTTGTTCTCCATCAGCTCGACAATGGTGCGCAGGTGCAGGCTCATGGACTTCTTCGCCCCAGGACCCACCTGGCGGTAGCGCGCACCGGAGAATGACAGGATTTCCTCGACGCCTTCGGCCAGGCCATCACCATACAGCCGGCGTACCAGGCCCAGCATCAGCTCCATGGCGCCATTGGGGCTGGCGGCGCTGAGGCGGTCACGGTCGAGGGTAAAGCTGGCCGGGGTGATGCGGGTTTGCGGGCTGCGCTCCGACAGGCTGGCACGTTGCTCGGGGTGGATGCTGCAACCGTAGTCGTCCAGCACCCCGGCACGGCCAAGGAACCAGGCGCCGTTCCACAAGCCGCCCAAGGCCATGCCGTGGGCCGCGCAATCGTCCAGCAGGCGATCGAGTTCCGGGTACTTGAGTGGTGTGCGCAAGCCGCCACAGACCACCAACAGGTCCAGCTCCTTCAGCGCCGCAGCGGACAGCTCGGTGGCTACCAGTTCCAGTCCCAGGTCGCTGAGCACCCGGTCGCCGTCCAGCGACAGCGGGGTGAACTGGAAGCTGTCGGCACGTAGCAGGTTGGCCGTGACCAGTACGTCCATGGCCACCGTGAAACTGGCCATTGAGAAGTGTTCGAGCAGGATAAAGTCGACCCGATAGGGCGCCTGGGCATTGGCGCCGCTTGTTTTGAGCCGTAGCATGTTGCTGGTGCTGGTCTTTTGGCTGAACTGGCGTGGCGTGGGCACTCTGAACTCCGCTTCCTGGCTGGCCCGCAGAGTGTGGACGGTGCCCGGAGGAAAGACAATCTCCCCGGTGGCTGTGTCGTATTACAGGTCGTGTTCAGGCAAACCAGCCTGTCCTGGTGCTTTCCCGCTATGCTGACGTTCCGCCATTGAGGATGCCCCTGATGAGATATGCCGTTGTAGTGTTGCTCAGTCTGTTGCCGTTGCTGGCCAACGCCCTGGAGCAGGGCGACAAGCTTGCCCCGTTCACACTGCTCGACCAGTACGACCAGGCCTACAGCCTTGCTGCCGACACGCAGATACTGCTGGTGGCGCGCGATATGGACGGTGCCAAGCTGGTCAAGGCGGCACTGGCCGAGCAGCCCAAGGGCTACCTGGAAGCACGCGCGGCTGTATTCGTGGCCGACATTCAGCGCATGCCTGCGCTGATCAGCAAACTCTTCGCTGTCCCGGCCATGCGCGATTACAGCTACCGGGTGCTGCTCGACCGTGATGGGCGAGTGGCCAGCCGTTACCCCGGGCAGGAGGGCCAGGTGCAGTGGTTGCAACTGCAGCAGGGCGTGCTGGTCAGCCAGCGGGCGTTCACCGATGCAGCGGCGTTGAAGGCTGCACTGGAGAATGCACCACGGCAATGAGGCCCTATCGCCGCGCCTGCAAAGAGGGCGCGGTGAGTCAAATCAATCTGAACCCTCAGCGTTTGCAGCAACCCAACCCAATACATGCCATTGGGAGAGCGCTCATGGAAATCGGTACGATCTGGATCATCATCGCAGCCTTGGTCATCCTGCTGGAGATCTGGGCCATCTGGCACATCATCGGCAGTGAACGGCGCGCCGAGCGCAAGATGCTGTGGATCGTTTTCGTGGTCTACGCACCCTTCCCCGGTTTGCTGTTCTGGGCCTGGCGCGGGCCGCGGGCGGTGAAGGGCAGGGCGGTGTTGCAGGAAAAGTGACGGTTTGCGGCCTCGGGCGCGGGGGCGCCTGAGGCCGTCGAGGGTCATTTGGGCAGGATGTCGAAACGCATGGCAGGACCCAGCCCGTCCACCATCAGGCAGCCGTAGAACTTCACGGTAGACAGTACGCGCAGTTCCTTGAGCGCGTCATGGATGTAATCACGGACCAGCTTTTCAGCTTCCCGCTTGCGCTCCGCGAGGGTGGTGCCATTGAGCGTGATCATGCCAAGCAGCGTGGTTTCAATGTGCTCGACGGTGTCCAGGCCGAGCTTTTCCCGCAGGTACAGACGTGCCTGTGCCGCATCGGTTTCATCGTACGCAGGGTTGTGCGGTTTGATGGTATAGGCCAGCTGAAAATCAAATTTGCTCATTGGTTTTCCTTCTTGGTTAAAGGCCTCCATGCCGGGCTTTGCAATCTAAGGCCTGACAGCCGCTGCGCAAACACACGCTTGGTTCCAACATGACGATGCCTTGTACGAAATGTCCTACTTCAGGCTTGACCTCGAGTTAACTTAAGGTCCGATACTCCGACGCTCTTCCAACCGAGCGAGGGCTTGTCGTGACCCCATCAAACGCATTCCAGCTAAGCAACCCCGAAGGCCTCTACGACCCCAGTGGCAACGCCTACTCCCATGTCGCCGAAGTGCGCGCTGACAGCCGTCTGCTGTTCATCGCCGGTCAGGGTGGGGAGGATAGCCAGGGCCAGTTGTCACCCGTGTTCGCCGAACAGGCCCGGCAGGCGCTGGCCAACCTGGAACGGGCCCTGGCGTCGAAAGGTGCCAGCCTGGGCCAGGTGTTCAAGCTGACCCTGCTGATTGTCGAGCACTCCGAAGCGCGCCTGCACCAATGGGTGACAGAGGCCGACAGGGCCTGGGGGGCGCACATGAAACCGACCTGCACGCTGATACCGGTGCCCCGGCTGGCGCTGGACGGCATGCTGGTGGAGATCGAAGCAGTAGCCGCCGTCTTGCTCAAATCCTGAAAAGCCGGCGCGGTCGCCCGTAGGCGCGGGTTTACCCGCGAACACCGGCGTAGCCGGTGCCATCCTCCACGGTGGATTCTTCCTTGTATATCGGTGCCGGTCCTGACTAAATGCCGCTATAACAACAATCCCACTCAGAGGTGGCCACACCATGAGTTCAGGCACGACCACGCTTACCGACCGCAAGCCCAGCGCCTGGCTTTGGCCTGCCCTTTTCAGTCTGGTGGCGTTTGCCGCCAACTCGGTGTTCTGCCGGCTGGCGCTGAAGGACGGGGCGATCGACCCGGTGTCCTTCACCATGGTCCGCCTGGCCAGTGGCGCGCTGTTTCTGCTGTTGCTGATTCGCCTGCGCAGCCCGGTGCACACCATGGGCGGCAGTTGGTGGGGCGGCTTGGCCCTGTTCCTGTACGCGTTCCTGTTTTCTGCGGCGTACCTGCAACTGGGGGCAGGGGTGGGGGCGTTGTTGCTGTTCGGTGCCGTGCAGATCACTATGTTCGGCTTCGCGTGGTACAGGGGCGAACACATCACGGTACGCATGCTGCTGGGCATGCTGATCGCCTTTGCCGGCCTGCTGGTGCTGCTGTTGCCTGGCGTCTCGGCGCCGCCGTTGGCCAGTGCCTTGCTGATGGCCCTGTCCGGTGTGGCCTGGGGGGTATATACGCTACTGGGCAAAGGCTCGCCCAGGCCGCTGGCCGACACTGCCGGCAATTTTGCCCGCAGCTTGCCGTGCCTGGTGCTGCTGCTACCGATGCTGTTGCTGGGTGCCGGCCCGCACCTCACGCCACTTGGCTTGTTGTATGCCTTGGGTTCCGGTGTGCTGGCTTCTGGCGCAGGCTATGCCGTTTGGTATGGCGTGGTCAGGCAGATCAGTGCGCAACAGGCGGCGACCCTGCAGCTCAGCGTGCCGGTGATTGCCGCACTGGGCGGGGTTGCCCTGATCGGCGAGTCGGTGTCGTTGCGTTTGTTGATCGCCTGTGTGGTGGTGTTGGGCGGTATTGCCCTGGCGCTGGCGCCGCGCCGTTAAAAAAAGCTGCGCTGGGCCTTGAGCGTGACCACGCTGTCGCAATAGGTATTGATGCCCGAATAGGCATCGCAGCTCGCGCCACTCAGGCTGGAGTTGCTGTAGATCAGGTTCAGGTCGATGCCCAGCCAGGGCCGCGACAGCTCCAGCGACCAATCGGAAAAGGTATTCACCTGGCTGCCATCGCCAATGGTGAACGGCGTGCCCAGGCGGTGGTGGGCGAGCTTGACGGTGAAGTCAACGTCGAACATCGGCAGATGGCCGAAGTCGGCGAACAGCGTGCCCGTGCGGTTGTCGGGGTTGTCGCGCAGCGCCCCGCCGAAGCGGCTGCCCAGCACCGAAATCCCCCCATACAGGGCGTAGCTGTCGGGGCCTGCGATATTGGGCTGACTGTAATGGATCAGCCCTACCTCGTAGCCCAGGCTGCTGTCGAAATGGTGCTTGTAGCCCAGGTAGCTGTCCAGGCGCAGGGTCGAGTCAGGGGTGACGCCCATGCTTGGGGCGTACTGGCCCAGGTACCAGCCATTGGGGTGGCTGAGGTCGAGCCCGCCATGGAATGCGCCAACGGCGCTGGGTGAGATAAGCCCTTGCGCCATGCTGCGTGAGGGGGTGGTGCCGAGTGTGAAGTCGAAATCGCCCAGTTGGCGTTTCATCTGCTGGGCTTGCGACGCGGGGCTTAAAAGCAGCGCAGCACTCAGCAACAGAAGGGGCCTGATCATGGTCTCCGTCCTGGAAGGCTTGCGGTTGAGCGGTAGAGGATACCTGCGCAAGTGGAGGGAGGGAACCGCCGGTTAGCCCGTTCAGCCTTTGGTAGAACGTTCAGCGTCGGCGGCCTCGGTCACGACAGGCAGGTTACCGGCACGCAGGATCACCCGCCGTTGCTGCTCGTAATTGTCCAGTGACAGGCCGCGGCGCTGTAAGGCTTCCAGTTGCAACTGGCGGGTTTCCTCGGCGGTGTACGGGCGCAGTTCAGGGTGGCTGGCACAGCCGCTGATCACGGCGATGGCAAAAACGGCAAGGGTGGCGGACAGCTGGCGGGCCAAGGTATTCATCGGTTAGCTCCAGGGCAGTCTAGGCGGCAGCGTGGGGATGGCGCTAGGTTATGCGGCCACAGCGTTCGGTAGAAATTGCCCTGCTCGATAGTGACTATCGACGATTCCGGCGCAGCGCACCTATAGACTCAAACGCATCAACCATCCCGCCTTTGGAGCGCGAAAAGTTTGCGCCCCCTCGTCTGGTCAAAAGCACTGCCATTGCTACCCTTAACCCACGCGGTCTGACCTCATGGGGATAAGCGATGCGCATGCCATTGTTTGCTGTCCTGTCGGCACTGCTTTGCCTGAGCGCTGCCCCGGGCCTGGTGCTGGCCGCAGACGTGCCCGCGCCGGATCCGGCGCCTTCCGCTGCCACGCCCGTAGCCAAGGACCCGGTGTTCTCCCAGGAACAACTGGACCAGATGCTGGCCCCCATTGCCTTGTACCCTGATCAGTTGCTGGCTCAGGTGCTGATGGCGTCAACCTACCCGGGGCAGGTCAATGAAGCCGTGACCTGGTCCAAGGCCAACCCCAAGGCCACCGGTGACGATGCAGTCAGACAAGTGGCCAAGCAGCCCTGGGACCCTAGCGTACAGGCACTGGTGGCCTTCCCGCAGGTGCTGGCAACGCTTGGCCAGGACCCGGTGTGGGTGCAGCGCCTGGGCGATGCTTTTCTCGCCCAGCCCGATGATGTCATGGGCAGCGTGCAGCGTTTGCGCCACCAGGCGCAGGCCGCCGGCAATCTGCAGAGCAGCCAGTACCAGCACGTCACCGTGCAGACCGCACCTGCACCGGCGCCAGCCGCAAGCGGCAGTAGCACCCAAGGGGCAGCGGCCAGCAGCCCGCCCACCACCATCGTCATCGCGCCGGCCGACCCGCAAGTGGTGTATGTGCCCAGCTATAACCCGACCACCACCTATGGTACGTGGGCCTACCCGGCCTCGCCGCCGGTGTATTACCCGCCGCCGCCCATGTACTACCCCGGTTCCGCGCTGGTGGCCGGCCTGGCCTTCGGTACCGGCGTGGCGATCGTCGCCTCGTTGTGGGGCGATTGCGACTGGGACAACAATGACATCGACATTGACGTCAACCGCTACAACAACCTCAACGTCAACAACCGCATCACCAACAACCAGAACAAATGGCAGCACAATGCCGCCAACCGCGACGGGGTGCCATACCGCGATTCTCGCAGCCGTCAGCAGTACGGCCGCCAGCTGGACGGTGCCACTCAGCGCACCGCGTTCCGCGGCGACGACGCCCAACGGGCCCAGGCCCGAGACAAAGCCAGGGCATCGATGGACCGCGCAGGTATCGAACGGCCGGCTACCAGTAACCGTCAGGCCCGCGAGCAAATGCGCGAGGCCAAGGCAGGCAATCCTGACGGCAACCGCATGCCGTCCCGTGATGATGGCGCGCGGGCGACTGACCGTCGGCAGGAAACCCGCACTGATCAAGGCCGCCAGCAGAACGGCAACCTGGCCAATCAACGCCGGCAGGGCGACGGCCAGGTGCGGCAGCCGGCGCAGAGCCGTCCTGCCAATACGGCAGGCCGTGCCCGCAACAATGCCTTCGACGGTGTGCGCTCGCCGTCGCGCACCAGCGTGCAGGCCAACCGCGGCCGTACCAGCCAGTCGTTCGCTCAGCGGCCCGGTGCGTCTCGTGCCGCCGGGCACCCGATCTCCCGGCCCAGTGCGCCCGCGCGTCGCGGCGCAGGAGGCCGTCGATGAAGCGCCCAACACTGGCTGCATTGCTGCTGACGGCAGGTTTGGCCTGGTCGTTCATGGCCGCCGCCCAGCAAGCCTTCCCAACGCCGGAGAAGGCCGTGGAAGCCTTTGTCGCGGCGCTGGGCCAGGAAAAACCTGATGAAGCCCGCCTGGCCCAGTTGCTGGGCGATGACTGGCGCACCTATATACCGCGCGGTGGTGTGCAACGCAGCGATGTGGATACCTTTCTCGAGCAGTATCGCGCACAGCACAGCATCGACATGTCAGGCGAGGGCAAGGCCATCCTGGCGGTGGGCACCGGTCATTGGACCTTGCCCATACCGCTGACCAGAACCCGCCAGGGCTGGCGTTTCGACCTCAAGGCGGGCAGTGCCGAAATTCGCGCCCGTCGCATCGGGCGCAACGAGCTGGGTGTTCTGCAGTCGCTGTTGGCCTATCACGATGCGCAAATGGACTACGCCACCCAGGACCACAACGGAGATGGTGCGCTGGAGTACGCACAGAAGATTTTCAGCGAGCCGGGCAAGCATGACGGGCTGTATTGGGATGACGATGGCGACGGTGACGTCAGCCCGTTGGGCCCGCTGTTCGGCCAGGATGTGGTCGGTGACGCCTGGTATGGCTACCACTTCCGCATCCTGGATGCACAGGGCCCATCCGCCCCGGGCGGTGCCTACAGCTACCTGATCGGCAACCAGATGAGCCGTGGCTTCGCCATGGTCGCCTGGCCGGCCAAGTACGACGACACCGGGGTGATGAGCTTCATGATCAGCCATGACGGCCAAGTGTTCGAGAAAGACCTCGGGCCGCATGGCGACAGGCTGGCGAAGGAGATGAAACGCTTCGACCCGGACGACAGCTGGAAAGTGGTGGATGTGGTGGAGGGGGATTGAGCCCGCCAAGCCAACGCGACCGTGCCCCTGTGGAAGCGGGCCATTTTCCGTTGTTGTGATCAGTGCGCACGCGTAGCCCGCACCTCGCTCGCCGTGCACCCATACTGCTGGCGGAACGCCCGGGTGAACTGCGCCTGATCGGCAAAGCCCCAGCGAAATGCCAGTTCGCCGATCGCCAGGTGGCAATGCGGGTCAAGCAGTTGCCGGTGCACGGCCTCCAGGCGTTGACGGCGTACCCACTCGCCAAGGGTGTAGGGCGTGATCGCGAACAACTTGTGCAGATAACGCAGCGACAGCCCGCAGGCGTTGGCGATGGTTTGTGGCGACAGCTCGGGGTCACCCAGGTTTTGCTGCACGTACTGCTCGACCCGCGTCAGGTGCAGGGTGCTGAGGTTGCTGCCTTCGCTGCCCAGCACGCGCTCATCCTGTTGCAAGGCCAGCAGCAGGGTGGCGGAGGCCTGTTCCAGCAGTAGATGCCGGGCTGCCGGGGGGCTGGTGTCGAAATGGCGGGCACACAGGTCGAGTTGCTCGACGAAGATGCGCCCCAGGCCCTGACGGGCGTCGAAGCAATGCCGGGTATAGCGCTTGTGCCCCAGCAGGTTGGCTTTGAGCGCACGCTCGGGCAGCTTGAGCACCCACAAGTCGTTCTGCGTGCCGTAGTGGAAGCGGTAGGGTGCATCGCCGCGCTCGACGATGAAACCGCCCGGGCTGCAACTGATCGGGTGGCCGTCCTGTTCGAAGTGCACCTCGCTGCCATGCGGCACGGTCACCAGGTAGAACGCTTCATGGTCCTGGCCGATATGCGCGTTGCTGCGCGAGTAACCCAGCTGGCTGGACCGCAGGCGCGACAGGCTGAGCGGCGTGCTCGGCGTACTCCAGCGCTGCAGGTGGCCATCGAATGGCTGTCCGGCAGCAAATTCAAGGCTCAATGGGAAATAGGTGTCACTGATGGCTTCGGCCCAGCGTGCCTGGCGTTCAGGCTGTGGCCAGCCGTGGGTCGAGAGTTCTGTGGGCATGGTGGGTCCTTTTTCAAAGAGGGCAGCATTGAAAAAAGGAACTGCAGGCAAGCTACTCAAGCAGCTCTTGTTATTGTAAAAACCGCCCGGCAGCGCAAAACTGCCGGGCGGTTGTCAGGCCCATGATCGGCGCGCGCCGACCGCAAGATCAACCCCCGCGTGTCACTCGGTAGGTGGCCGAAGGCTCCAGGCGAGCCTGCCAGCCGGGTGGCAGGACAATGTTGGTGGTGTCTTCCTCGATCACACAGGGGCCATGCACGGTTTGCCCTGGCAACAGGTGGTTACCGTTGAACACCGGTGTGGGCTGCCATTCACCGTCGGCACTGAACAGCATCGGGCGGACGGATTGCGCGGTGGGGGCGGGGGGCTCGGCCGGCCCCTGCAGCTCGGGTTGCGGCGGGCGTGGCAGGTGGCCGATCACCGAGCACTCCAGGTTCACCAGCTCCACCGGGCTGTCGGGTTCGCTGTACGAGTACAGGGTCTGGTGGCGGCTGTGGAAGCGGCTGACCAGCGCGGCCAGCCCTGCCTCGTCCAGGCTGTGCTGCTGCAGGTCCACACTGCACTCATGAATTTGCCCCAGGTAGCGCATCTCCAGGGTGTAGTGACAGCTGCTGGCCTGGTCGCCAAAACCGTCTTCGCGCAGGTTGGCCAGGCCTTGCTCACGCAGTTCGGTGAGGGTCTGGTTGAGTTGCGCCAGGTCGACGTGCCCGGCGTCCAGGCGCATCGACAGGCTGGTGAGCTGGTCGTAGCGCACGTCGGACAGGATCTGGCCGAACGCACACAAGCCCGAGGCCACTTTGGGGATCAGCACGGTGTGCATGCCAATTTCTTCGGCCAGGCGCACCACGTGCATGCCCGCCGCACCGCCTGCGCCGATCAGGGCGAAGTCACGCGGGTCGTGACCGCGCTCGATCGATACGCGGCGGATGCCGTTGACCATGTTCAGGTTGACCAGGGTGGTGATGCCGAATGCCGCGCGTTCCACACTGATGCCCAGCGGTTCGGCGATCGTGCTCCGGATGGCGTCCAGCGCGGCCTGGCGGTTCAGGCGGATACTGCCGCCCAGCAGTGCGCCGTCGGGCAGGTAGCCAAGAGCCAGGTTGGCGTCGGTGACCGTGGGTTCGTGGCCACCCTTGCCGTAGCACACCGGCCCAGGCATGGCGCCGGCGCTGCGCGGTCCGACCTGGAGCATGCCAAACTCGTCCAGGTGGGCGATGGAGCCACCGCCGGCACCCAGGGTCTCCACCTGGATCATCGGCACGCCGATGCGCTGGCGCAGGAAGTCCACGTCCTTGCTGAAGTTGGTGCGTCCGGCGTTGGTCAGGGTGATGTCGAACGAGGTGCCGCCCATGTCCACGGTAATGACGTTGTCGATACCGAACGGCTTGGCTACTGCCAGCCCGGCTTGTGGCGCTGAGGCCGGACCAGAGTTGATCGCGTTGACGGCGCGCTCACGCATCAGGTGCCCGGGCGCCAACCCGCCGTTGGACTGGAAGTAGCGTACCGGCTGCTGTGCGCCAAGTGCCTGGAACAGGCTGTCGATGCGCGCCACGTAACGTGCCATTACCGGGCTGAGGTAGGCATTGACCACGGTGGTGGAGGTGCGGGTGTATTCGCGAATCTGCGGGAACACCTCGCAGCCGGTGCAGACGAACACCTCGGGCAGGGCAGCCCGTACCAGTTCGGCGGCCCGTTGTTCGTGGCTGGGGTTGCGCACCGACCATAGGAAGGAAATGGCCACGGCCTGCACGCCTTCTGCACGGAAGTAGTCGATGGCGGCATGGATGGCGGCTTCGTCCAGCGGGCTGTGCTCACGGCCATCGCCAAGGATTCGGCCACCGATCGGCCGGCGCAGATGGCGTGGGGCAAGCATGTGTGCCGGCGGGTAGTGGGCGTCGTAGCGGTGGCCCTCTTCCTTGTGGCCCAGGCGGATTTCCAGGCTGTCCTCGTGTCCCTCGGTGCACAGCAGGCCCACCTTGACCCCGGTGCGCTCGATGAGCGCGTTGAGGGCCACGGTGGTGCCGTTGATGCACAGGTCACAGTTGGCGATCAGTTCGGCCGGGCTACGCCCGGTGGCGTCAGCAATCTGTGCCAGGCCAGCGCGAATGGCCAAGGTGCCGTCCTGCGGCGTGGAGGGGGCCTTGAACAGCTGCACGCCGCCGTCGCGATCGGCCAGGATGAAATCGGTGAAAGTGCCGCCGGCGTCTACGCCCAGGCGATATTGGTTACGCATGCGTGTTCTCCGGTTAGCGCGGGGCGCGGGCAAGGCGGGTGGCTGTTTCGTCCAGTTGGCCATCGGCATCGAGGACCACGCCATATTCCAGGGCTGCGCCTTGTGGCGAGACCAGGCCGTTGCGCACGTCCTCCAGTACTGCTGCGACCCGACGGCGCAGTGGGTCGCCGTAGCCACCACCCCCTGGGTTGATGTTGATGATGCGTTCGCCGGGCTGCAGGGTGAGCATGGGGTTCTGCGTGTAGTGGTCTTCGCGGCCATCGGCATGGCGATGGATCAGCCGGCCCAGTTTGGGCTCGAGCAGGGCATTGCGAGCCCCGGCGGCACCAGCGGTGGGCAACTGGCGGCCCTCGCCGAAGCCGACCACGGTCATGGCGTGGTCCAGGGGCTCGATCTCCAGGCGGGTGCCCGAACCCCCGCGTAACTCACCGGCGCCACCACTGTCGGCCATCAGGCTGTAGCGGTGGATCAGCACCGGATACGCGTGTTCGAGCAGCTCGATGTCACCGCTCATCAGCGCCCCGAAGCAGCACAGCGGGCCGCAGGCGTGCCAGCCATCCATCACCTTGTTGGCACCGGCACCGGAAATGATCGAGGCCAGCACCATCGTCACGTACTCGCTATTGCCGTTGCGCGGGTCGCGGCCGGCAATGTTGATGCCGCTGGTATGCCCCCAGGAGGCCGTTACCCGCTGTGGCGAGGCCTGTTCCAGTGCCGTGCGCACGGCATCGGCGAGGGTTTCCATCGGCGTGGTGGTGCAATTGACGTGAGGCGCGGGTTCCTCGGCATTGCACAGCGTACCCCTGGGGCCGACATCGACCGTTACGCAGCGATACAGGCCTTCGTTGTAAGGCGGCGCCACCTGGGCGAACATCATCAGCCCCAGGTAAACCCCGGATACCGAGTTGCCCTCATAGGAATTGATGAAGTACGGCACCTGCGGCGGGCTTTCGATGCGCACATGGGCCTGGTCGCCACGGATCTGCACATGGGCGGTGATGGCCAGTTCACCCAGGCCGTGGCCGGCATCTTCGAGCACGGCGGTGCCGCTGTAGTCACCATCCGGCACATCGCGCAACAGCGCCCGCATGTGTCGGTCGGCCATGTTCTTCAGTTCGGCGATGCAGGCACGCACCTGTGCCACGCCGTACTTGTCCAGAAGCTCCAGCAGGTGCCGCTCGCCGACCTTGCAGGCACCATACTGGGCATTGAGGTCGCCTTCCTGATAAGGGCGGGCGCGCATGTTGGTGAGCATGAAGTTGATCACGTCCTCACGACGCTTGCCCTTTTCCCACAGCTTGACCGGTGGAATGCGCAGGCCCTCGGCATAGATCTCCTTGGCATCGGGGTTGTAGCCCGCCGGCACCGGGCCGCCGATGTCGGTCAGGTGGCCCTTGCAAACGGTCCAGAACACCAGCTCGCCCTGGTAATACACCGGTTTGTACATGCAGCAGTCGAGAATATGGCTGCCCTTGTAGGCGGGGTCGTTGTGGTAGATCACGTCGCCTTCGGCGATGTCGTCGCCGAAGAACTCGGCCACGCATTTCATGGCCGGTATCAGCGAGCCCAGGTGGATGGGAATGTCCTGGCCCTGCAGGATCATTTCCGGCAAGTGGTCGAACAGCGAGTTGGAATAGTCGTGTGCCAGGTTGAACACACTGGAGCGCCCGGTCTTTTCCAGGGTCAGGGTCATTTCGCGTTGCGCTGTCTCCAGCGCACCCCGGACAACCGCAAGGGTGATCGGATCTACTGTCTGCATAGGTCACCAACGTTTGTTCTTGTGCTTTTTGGGTGCGTGCCGCAGCGGGGCGGCGCGTGGTGACAGGCTAAGGGGCGGGGTGGGGGGAAGGCTTGTCGCTGGGTGTACCGGTTGTTGTGTCTGGGCGCACTTCAAGTTCGGGCAGGCGACACAACTATTGCCCCAACATCTGTCGCACCAGCCATTGCCCGGCCGGCCCCAAGGCACGCCGGCTCGACCAGGCCACATCCATATCCACCCGTCGGGGGTAACCCGCTATCTGCAACTCCACCAGCTCGTTGCCAAACCGTTTTACCAGCGCCCTGGGCAGCTCGGCCCAGCCAAACCCGCGCACGGCGAACTCCAGCAGGGTAAGGTAATCCGGTGCCGACCACGCTTGGCCACGGCCATGGTGCAGGCTGGGTGCATAGGTCTTGATATACAGCTGTCGTGCGTTCTCCAGATGCTGCGCCTTTACCTGCGCCAGGCTTGCCAACGGATGCTCGCTGGCGACATACACGCCGAACTCTGCCTGCTCCGGCAAGCGCGCCACGGCCACGTCGGCGGGGTAGCCGGGCTGTGTGGCAAGGATGCCGACATGGGCCAGGCCCTGCTGGATCATCTCGATTACATCAGCGTCCTCCGCCGGGCCGCAGCGTAGCTCGGTATGGGGGTAGTGCTGGGCGAAGCGAGTCATCACCGCCCCCTGGAACGTTACGCTGTAGCTGTCCGACATCACCACAGATACCAGCGCCTCGACATTTTGCGCCAGTCGCACTGCCAGCGCATCGAGCTGGGCGCTGGCCTCGAGAATTGCTTCGACATGGCTCAGCACCTGCCTGCCCGCCTCATTGAGCGTGGGGTGGCGGCCATTGCGGTCAAACAGCGGGCAGCCGATATCGGCCTCGAAATTGGCGATGGCGATGCTGACAGTGGACTGGCTTTTACGCAGCTTGCGCGCCGCCGCAGAAAACGAACCGAGTGAGGCGGCTTCGGTAAAGGCGACCAGAGCTTCGGGAGAGTAACGCATGGTATTGATAAAACCGATGGTAGCTATGTCGCGAGTATCAGTTCTATCAAAGAAAATAGGAAGCACGACTCCCGCAATGGATGGAATGTGCAATGAAAAACGTGTCTTTCACCGAACGCCTGGTCCACGCTGTTGGCTATGAAGTTTTTGCGGTACTGCTGTGTGCGCCGCTGCTGTCCTGGATCATGGGCAAGTCGTTGGCAACGGCGGGCGCGCTGGCGGTGACCCTGTCGGTGATCGCCATGCTGTGGAACATGGTCTACAACGCACTGGTTGATCGCTGGGTGCAAACCGAACGCATCAACTGGAAGGCCAGTACGCGTTTCGTGCACGGTCTTGGCTTCGAAGCCGGCCTGGTGGTGTGGTGCCTGCCGGTGGCGGCTTGGATGCTGGAGATTTCGCTGCTGCAGGCGTTCATGGTGGAGCTGGGCTTCTTCGTGATCATCCTGCCCTACACCGTGGTCTACAACTGGGCGTTCGACAAAGCCCGGCACCTGCTGGTGCAGCGGCGCCTGGCATGATTCTGCCACCTGGCGCGGTTCACTGATCGGAGGTGGACACAGGTCGGTGGTTGGGCGCAGGCCGCCGTAGGAGCGGGTTTACCCGCGAAAGGGCCGGGCCTGCTGGCCAATCTCCACCCGCCGTTCACTGTTGCAGCCGCTACCGTATTCGCGGGTAAACCCGCTCCTACCACGGTGGTGGACACATGGGGGGGGGGCGCAGCCGGTGCCATGCCCCGCGTCGCCTGCTTTGCGGGTACAACCGCTCAAGGTGACCGTATAAACCCATGAAAAACGGGGCATGCCATCGCTGGCATGCCCCGTTTTCATACAGCTGATGCGCCTCAGGCGACCTTGACGATCCAGCCAGCCGGTGCCTCTACATCGCCGCTCTGGATACCGGTCAGCTCGTTGTAGAGCTTCTGGGTAACCGGGCCGACCTTTTCCAGGTCGTGGAACACGTGCAGCTTGCCGTTGTACTCGATGCCGCCGATCGGGGTGATCACGGCTGCGGTACCGCAGGCACCGGCTTCGACGAAGCGGTCCAGCTTGCTGATCTCGACATCGCCTTCGATCACGGTCAGGCCCAGACGCGATTGCGCCAGTTCCATCAGCGAGAGGCGGGTGATGCCTGGCAGTACCGAGGCCGATTTCGGGGTGACGAACTCGTTGTTGGCGGTGATGCCGAAGAAGTTGGCCGAACCGACTTCCTCGATCTTGGTGTGGGTCAGCGGGTCGAGGTAGATGGCGTCGGCGAAGTTGGCCTTCTTCGCTTCAGCGCCCGGCTGCAGGCTGGCAGCGTAGTTGCCACCGACCTTGGCCGCGCCGGTGCCCTGTGGGGCAGCACGGTCGAAGCTGGAAATCTGGAAGTTGTGCGGCTTCATGCCGCCCTTGAAGTACGAACCAACCGGGATGGCGAACACCGAGAAGATGAACTCGGGGGCGGTGCGCACGCCAATGTTGTCGCCGGTGCCGATCACGAACGGGCGCAGGTACAGGGCGCCTTTGCCGTGCGGTGGCACGAACTTTTCATTCGCCTTGACCACTTGCTTGCACGCTTCGATGAACACATCGGTCGGCACGTGCGGCATCAGCAGGCGTGCGCAGCTGCGCTGCATGCGGGCCGCGTTCTGGTCCGGGCGGAACAGGTTGATCGAGCCGTCCTTGCAACGGTAGGCCTTCAGGCCTTCGAAGCACTGCTGGCCGTAGTGCAGGGCCGTGGAGCCTTCACTGATGTGCAGTACGTTGTCTTCGGTCAGGGTGCCCTTGTCCCACTCGCCATTGCGCCATACGGACAGGTAGCGTTTGTCGGTCTTGATGTAGTCGAAACCCAGCTTGTCCCAATTAATGCTTTCGTTGCTCATGACACCCTCATTGTCTTGCAAGTGCCCGATCGCTCGGGCTGCTGTTATATGCGCACCATGCCACCTTAAACCATCCTTGGCGGATCGGGAACGGCCAGTCACGAATTGATAGGCTGCGATGCTTTTTTTTCGGTGTCTACAACAGCAAGTACTCATCCAGCGCCAGGTTTTCCAGCAATACCGCATCATGGGACGCCACTATCAGCGCCCCGCGAAACTGCCCAAGCATACCTTCCAGGGCTGTCAGCGATGGCAGGTCCAGGTGGTTGCCGGGTTCGTCCAGCAGCAACAGATCGAGCGGCCGTTCGCGGTACAGCACGGCGGCCAGCGCCGCCTTCATACGCTCGCCGCCGCTCAGCAGGCTACTGGGCAGTTCGATACGGGCTGCATCCAGGCCCAGTTGCGCCAGGCGGCTGCGCAATTTTCCCTGGGCCAGCGTCGGGTTGGCTTGGCGCAGGTGTTCGAGCACGCTGCGGTTGCCTGCCAGTGTGCTGCAGTGCTGGTCGAGTAGGGCGGTCTCGCCACTGAGGCGCACATTGTCGGGCGATGCTGGCAATTCCCCATTCAGCAGCCTGAGCAGGGTGGACTTGCCACTGCCATTGGCGCCGATCAGCCCTACGCGCTGGCCCAGGCACAAGCGCAGGTCAAGTGCTTTGCGGGTGCCATGGGGCAAGCAAAGTGCCTGCAAGGCCAAGACCTCTCGGCCCGGATGACGCTGAGGAGTGGGCGCGTGCAAGGTAATAGCGCTGTCTTGCTCCACCTCGCGGGCGGCGTCACGCACTTTGCCCAGTAGCGTTTGCCGAGCATCGCGATGGTCGCGGCGCTGCTTGCCAGCAGTGGCCTGGCTGCGCTCCTGCTTGCGGTCGACCAGGATTTTTGCCTGGTTGGCGTGCTTGGCTTGGCGCCCGGCCCGGGCTTGATGGCGCTCCAGGTCTTCGCGTTGGCGCTGCAGTTCACGGGCCTGGCGTTGCTGCACCTGCTTCAGCCGGGCAAGTTGCTGCTGCGCTTGCGCCGTCTGGTTGGCTTTTTGCGCACTATAGAGGCTGTAGTTGCCACCGTAGGCCTGCAAGCCCAGGCTGGATAATTCGACAATGCGTGCCATGTGCGCCAGCAGGCTGCGGTCGTGGCTAATCACCAGCAAGCCACGGTCCCAGGCTTCGATCATGCTCAGCAGCTGGGCACGGGCGTTGTTGTCCAGGTGATTGCTTGGCTCATCGAGGATCAGGTAATCGGCATCGCTGAGCCACGCGCCAATCAGTGCCACGCGCATGGCTTGGCCACCGCTCAGGGTCCGTGCGGGCTGGCGCCAGTCGAGTTGACCCAGCCCGTGGCCCTCAAGCTGCAGCTGCAATTGCTCGCGGATATCCCAGCGCTCGCCAACGGTGTCGAAATCCTGGGGCTTGATGCTGCCTTGCTCTATGCGCTCCAGCGCCGCAATCACCGGCCCCACTTGGGCCAGGTCGGCCAGCGTGGCGCTGCGCGCGATGACTTGCTGGTCCAGCAAATGGACAGGCCCGAGGCGCCGACAATGGCCGCTGCTCGGTTCACGCCGGCCGGCAAGAATCTGCCCTAGCAGGCTTTTGCCCACGCCATTGCGCCCGACCAGGCCGGTGCGGCGTTGGTCGAAGGTTTCGTTGAGGTTGCTAAACAGCGGCCTGCCATCAGGCAAGGCCAAGGAGACGCTTTCCAGCGTCAGAATCGACGTGTTCGTCATGCACAACTCCACAAATGCCGCGACATCTCCGGAACGAACCGGAGGCTGAAGACTGGCCGTCGAACGGACGGCGGCATCAATGGCGCATTGGACGAACACCTCATCATTTAGAGAATGCGTAGCCTAACGGACCGTCTGGGGCCGGGTAAAGCACCGGCTGCCGGTTGGGGCTCAGCGCTGCGTCTGCAAGCGCTTGGCCCAGTCTCCGCCGTGGCCGTGCGCGCAGGCTTCTTCACTGTCGAATCGCACATGCCAGGCCGGATGGTCCAGCTCAATGCCGGCTTGCTCCAGCGCCAGAGCGGTAAGTGCCAGCATGCGCGCCTTCGCATCACCGACCACGGCCGCTGCCTTGTCGGCCTCTTGCTCGAATACCCAGGTAATACGCAGGCTGCTCGGAAAGTCCTCCGGGTTGAGGCGATGGGTTAGCCAACTGAAGCCGACAATCTCCGCCTTGGCGGTTTCGCAGGCATCGGTCAGGCATGCCACCAACTCCCGCTCCAGGCGGCCTATTTCGCGTTTGCCCAGTGCCTTCATGGGTTGGCCTCGTCATCGATCTGCTGGCAAAAGCGCAGGTGGTTGTCTAACGGGGCCTGCCCCTGCACCTGCAGACAATCCAGGTAGAAAGCCTTGGCCTTGTCGGCCGAGAACATGCGCAGTACCGGTAGGGCGGGGGCGAGGGGCATGGGGCGTCCTTGTCCGTTGAAAAGGTGCCACTGTAGCGCAGTTGCTCCTCTTATGGTCGACCAGCCGGCAGCAATGGTTGACCACCCGCCAGCCACTGCGTAGCCTTGCCCACTTCGAGGTTCTTCGGCCTGGCCGAAGCTAAGACGGGAACGCGGTACAAGCCGCGGCTGCCCCCGCAACTGTAAGCACCGACAACGGATCGACACAGCCACTGCGCCAGCGCGCGGGAAGGCGTCATCCCGCCAGCCCGGCGTTCGACTGAACGGGGACATGGAACGGTGCAAGCCAGGAGACCTGCCTCGTCACGTTTTCGACTTTCAACCGGGCGGGGTGATCCGGTGGCGAACAAGCCCGGCCGGCCTGGCCCGCGGCTGTCGTCCTGCATGCCCGCGCCACACTGCCAAGGGCAATGCGACATGAAAACACTGGCCAAGCTCCCCGTCACCATCGTTACCGGCTTCCTCGGCTCGGGCAAGACCACCTTGCTGCGCCACATGCTCGACAATGCCCAGGGGCGCCGCATTGCGGTCATCGTCAACGAGTTCGGCGAACTGGGCATCGATGGCGAGATCCTCAAGCAGTGCAGCATCGGGTGCACCGAAGAAGAAGCCAGCGGCCGCGTCTACGAGCTGGCCAATGGCTGCCTGTGCTGCACCGTGCAGGAAGAATTCTTCCCGGTGATGCGCGAGCTGGTGGCCCGCCGTGGCGACCTCGACCACATCCTCATCGAAACCAGCGGCCTGGCCCTGCCCAAGCCATTGGTACAAGCGTTCCAGTGGCCGGAAATCCGCAACGCCTGCACCGTCGATGCGGTCATCACCGTGGTCGACAGCCCGGCCGTGGCCGCCGGCACCTTTGCTGCCTACCCGGACCAGGTCGATGCCCAGCGCAAGCTCGACCCTAACCTGGACCATGAATCGCCCCTGCATGAGCTGTTCGCTGACCAGTTGGCCAGCGCCGACCTGGTGGTGTTGAACAAGGCCGACCTGATCGACGCCGAAGGCCTGGCTAAGGTGCGTGCCGAGGTGGCCGAAGAACTGCCGCCGGCGGTGAAAGTCATCGAGGCCAGCAGCGGCAAGCTGCCACTGGAGGTGCTGCTGGGCGTGGGTGCCGAGTCCGAGGCGCATATCGATGGCCGCCGAACCCACCACGATTCGCACCACGACGGCGACGATCATGACGATCATGACCACGACGCTTTCGACTCCATCTCCATCGACCTGCCAGAAGCCGACGAAAGCCTGCTGCTCGATGCATTGACCCAGTTGGTGGTGGAGTTCGGTATCCTGCGCGCCAAAGGCTTCGCCGCCATCTCGGGCAAGCCGATGCGCCTGCTGGTACAAGGCGTGGGCACCCGTTTCGACAAGCACTTCGACCGCGCCTGGCGCGCCGATGAGCCGCGCATCACCCGCCTGGTGCTGATCGGCCAGGACCTCGATGCTGCCCAGCTGGAAGCGCGCCTGCGCCAGGCACTGGGCGCCTGACCCATGCACCTGCTGCGGACCCAGCCCGGTGGTTTCGTACCGGATGACAGCATTGCCGACCTCGGCCAGACACCCGCCGAGCTGGTGATTCTCTGCAGCGGCGATTCACACCTGGCCTTGCTCGCCGACACCGCCGAGCAATTGCCCGAAGACTTTCCCAGCCTGCGCCTGGCCAACCCGATGCAGGTGCAGAACCATGCCTCGGTCGACCTGTATGTCGACCAGGTGCTGCGCCACGCCCAGGTCATCCTGGTGTCGCTGCACGGTGGCGTTGGTTACTGGCGCTATGGTGTCGAACAACTGGTCGAGCTGGCCGCCCGTGGCGTGCAGCTGATTCTGGTGCCGGGCGATGACCGCCCGGATCCGGAGCTGACCCGCCTGGGCAACGTCCGCGGTGAGCAGGCCGAGCGGCTTTGGCATTACCTGCGCCAGGGCGGCAAGGCCAACGCCATCAACCTGTTCAACTGCCTGGCCAGCCAATGGTTGGGCCGCGACTATGCTTGGGACGAGCCGCAGCCTTTGCCGCGCACGGCGGTCTATCACCCCGCCAAGGGCAGTGCGACACTCGAGGACTGGTACCCGCACTGGCACCCCGAGCAGCCAGTGGCGCCGTTGCTGTTCTACCGTTCGCACCTGCAAGCGGCCAATACCGCCTTCATCGACGTGTTCTGCCAGCGCCTGCAGGCTGCCGGCCTGAACCCGTTGCCGATCGCCGTGGCCAGCCTCAAGGAAAGCGCCTGCCTGGAACAGGTCGAAGCCTGGCTGGACGAGGTCGGCGCCGAAGTGCTGGTCAATACCACCGGTTTCGCCTTGTCCAGCCCCGAGCGCCCCAACCTGCGCCCGTTTCGCCGCGACATCCCGGTGCTTCAGGCAATCTGCGCGCAGGACAACCAGCCAGGCTGGGAAGCCAGCGAGCAGGGCCTGGGCGCGCGCGACCTGGCCATGCACATTGCATTGCCGGAGCTGGACGGGCGCATCATCACGCGCCCGGTCAGCTTCAAGGACATGGCCTGGCGCAGCGAGCGCAGCCAGTCCGACGTTGTCTGCTACCGCGCCCACCCCGAGCGCATGGACTTTGTCGCCGAGCTGGCCCGCCGCTGGGTCGAGCTGGCCCGCCTGCCCAATGCCCAGAAGCGTGTGGCCCTGGTGCTGGCCAACTACCCGACTCGCGACGGCCGCATTGGCAATGGCGTCGGCCTGGACACGCCCGCCGCCGCACTCAACATCCTCAAGGCGTTGCAGGCCGAAGGCTATCCGCTGGCCGAGTTGCCGGGCAGCGGTACGCAACTGATCCACCAACTGCTCGGTGGGGTGACCAACGACCTCGACCACCTCGACCAGCGCCCCTGTGCCCAGAGCCTGAGCCTGGCCGATTACCAGGTGGCGTTCGAGCGCCTGCCGCAGGCCAACCGCCAGGCAGTACTGGAACGCTGGGGGCCGCCCGAACAGGACCCGATGTTCCGCAGCGGCCGGCTGATGGTTGCCGGCCTGCGCTTTGGCTTGACCTTCGTCGGTATCCAGCCGGCGCGGGGCTACCAGGTGGACCCTAGCGCGGTGTATCACGACCCTGACCTGGTGCCACCGCATGGCTACCTGGCATTTCACTTCTGGCTGCGTCACGCATTTGCCGCCGATGCGGTGATCCACGTTGGCAAGCATGGCAACCTCGAATGGCTGCCGGGCAAAGGCGTCGGGCTGTCGGCGCAGTGCTGGCCGGACGCGCTGCTGGGTCCGCTGCCGAACATCTACCCGTTCATCGTCAATGACCCGGGCGAGGGTGCCCAGGCCAAGCGCCGCACCCAGGCGGTGATCATTGACCACCTGATGCCGCCGCTGACCCGTGCCGAAACCTATGGCCCGCTGCGCCACCTGGAACAACTGGCTGACGAGTTCTATGAAGCGCAGTTGCTCGACCCTCGACGTGCCCGCGAGTTGCAGCGTGACATCCTCGAGCTGGTCAAGGCCAACCACATCGACCGTGAGTTGCAACTGGAAGGGCAACTGGACGATGCGGCGCTCTGGCTGCCGCGCCTGGACACCTACCTGTGCGACCTGAAGGAGTCGCAAATTCGCGATGGACTGCACGTGTTTGGTCAGTCTCCTGAAGGGCGGCTACGCCTGGATACGCTGCTGGCGTTGTTGCGGGTCGAGCGTGGCGACGGTCGTGGGGGTAATGCCAGCCTGCTGCGGGCTTTGGCCAAAGCACTGGTGCCGGGCTGGGACCCGCTCGACTGCGACCTTGGGCAGCCGTGGCAGGGCATACGCCCTGAACAGCTGCAGGCCATGAGCAATGAACCTTGGCGCACCTGTGGCGACACCCGCGAGCGCCTTGAGCTGCTGGCACTTCAGGTGATCGGGCAGGCACTGGAGAGCACGGCACAGTTACCCGACCTGAGTGAGTGGCAACCGGTGCACGCTGTAGTGCAAGCCCTGCGTGAAGCGGTCGCACCCAGCCTTGACGCCTGCGGCACGGCTGAAATGCATGGCCTGCTGGCGGCACTGGCCGGGCGCTTCGTGCCCGCCGGCCCCAGTGGTGCGCCTAGCCGAGGGCGCCTCGATGTGCTGCCCACTGGCCGCAACTTCTATACCGTGGATGTGCGCAACCTGCCCACCACCACAGCCTGGCGCCTGGGCTTCGCCTCGGCCAGCCTGATCCTCGAGCGCCATCTGCAGGACCACGGCGATCACTTGCGTCAGCTCGGCCTGTCGGTGTGGGGCACGGCGACCATGCGCACCGGCGGCGACGACATCGCGCAGGCCATGGCGCTGATGGGCGTGCGGCCTGTCTGGGCCACCGGCAGCCAGCGCGTCGACGACTTCGAAATCTTGCCGTTGAGCCTGCTCGACCGCCCGCGGGTGGATGTGACGTTGCGCGTTTCCGGCTTCTTCCGCGATGCCTTCGGTAACCTGATCCGCCTGTTCGACGCCGCCGTGCAGGCCGTGGCCGCGCTGGACGAACCTGACGACCTCAACCCCCTGGCTGCCCGCGTGCGCAGCGAACGGGCCACGCTGCAGGCTCAAGGCGTGGATGCCGAGCAGGCTGCACGTCAGGCTGGCTGGCGGGTGTTCGGTGCCAAACCCGGCGCATACGGTGCCGGGGTGCAGAACGCCATCGACGGGCGCTTGTGGCACAGCCGCGACGACCTGGCAGAGGTCTACCTCAACCACGGCGGCTATGCCTACGGCGGCAGCGACGACGGCACCCCGGCCCGCGCCCAGTTCGCCCAGCGCCTGGCCAAGGTGCAGGCGGTGCTGCAGAACCAGGACAACCACGAGCACGACCTGCTCGATTCCAACGATTACTACCAGTTCCAAGGCGGCATGCTGGCGGCCTCGGAAACCCTGTCCGCGGCGGTGGTGGCCAGCTACCATGGCGACCACAGCCAGGCCGACCGACCGCGCATCCGTACCCTCAAGGAAGAGCTGAACCGGGTGATCCGCGCGCGTGCGCTCAATCCCAAGTGGATCGACGGGGTCAAGCGTCACGGCTACAAGGGTGCCTTCGAGATGGCCGCGACAGTCGACAACCTGTTCGCCTTCGACGCCACCACGCACCTGATCGACGACCATCATTACCAGGGGCTGGCCGATGCCTATGTGCTCGACCCGGCAACCCGCGATTTCATGCGCGAGCACAACCCCGAGGCCCTGCGCGACCTCACCGAGCGCCTGCTGGAGGCCCAGCAGCGCGGCTTGTGGCAGGCGCCGGGCGACTACCGCGAAGCCCTTGAGGACCAACTGCTCGATGGCGAGGAACAGGCTTGAAATGAGTGAACCCGTACAATTTCCATTGGCGGCCGTGGTCGGTGCAGACGACCTCAAGCTGGCGCTGTGCCTGACCGCCATCGACCCCAGGATCGGTGGTGTGCTGATCGAAGGGCCGCGTGGCATGGCCAAGAGCACCCTGGCCCGTGGCCTGGCCGACCTGCTTGGCGAAGGCCCGTTCGTCACCTTGCCATTGGGCGCCAGTGAAGAGCGGCTGGTCGGCACCCTCGACCTGGATGCCGCGCTGGGGCAGGGCAAGGCGCAGTTTTCCCCGGGCGTGCTGGCCCAGGCCGACGGCGGTGTGCTGTATGTCGATGAGGTCAACCTGCTGCCCGACACCTTGGTCGATCTGTTGCTTGACGTGGCTGCCAGCGGCACAAACCGCATCGAGCGTGACGGTATCTCGCATCGGCACAGCGCCCGCTTCGTACTGATCGGCACCATGAACCCGGAAGAGGGCGAACTGCGCCCGCAGTTGCTCGACCGTTTCGGATTGAACGTGGCGCTGGAGGGCTTGCCGGAGCCCGAGGCCCGGCAGCAGATCATTCGCCGCCGTCTGGCCTTCGACAGTGACCCTCAGGCGTTCTGCGCACACTGGGCCCAGGCCCAGGCGCAACTGCGCGAGCGCTGCCACGCGGCGCGCCAGGCCTTGGCCGACATTGCCCTGGATGACCAGGCGCTTGCCTGGATTACCGAGCGCTGCTACGCCGCCGGCGTGGACGGCCTGCGTGCCGACCTGGTGTGGCTGCGCGCTGCGCGCGCCCACTGTGCCTGGCGTGGGGCTGCAGCTATCGAAGAAGTGGATGTCGAGGCGGTGGCCGAATTCGCCTTGCGCCATCGCCGCCGTATGACGCCCCAGGCCAGCCCGCCGTCGGCGCCACAGCCGCCTGACCAGCAGCCTGGCGCCGGCAACCCGGGCGAACAGGGTGGGCAGGGCGACTGGGGGGCATTACCGGCACAGCCGGTAGCCAGCGGCGCCCGCCGCGAGGTGCCGAACTGGGCAAAAAAGCCCTGAGCATCCCCCAGCCACCAGCCAACGGGGCGGATGCCAGAACGGGCATAGGCAAGCAGAACGGTACCCGCCGTGGCCTCGTGCGAAATGCGGCGGCCGGCCGGGTAGCCTGGCTGCCGACCTTGCTCAAAGGGCGGCCACGCCAGCGACAGGACCTGTGCTGGCAGCAGCGCCAAGGCAGGCCGGCAGAATTGTGGCTGGTGATCGTCGATGCCTCGGCTTCAACCCGGCGCCATCAGGCGCTGGCACAGACCAAAGGGCTGCTGGCGGCATTGTTCGACCAGGCCTACCGCCAGCGCGCCCGCCTGGCCCTGCTGACTGCCAGCGGGCGCACACCACAGTGGCAGCGCCACGGGCTGAAGGCATCCGCTGCCTTGCAACCCTGGCTGCAGGCCTTGGGAGCAGGTGGGGGCACGCCGCTGATCGCCGCCTTGGAACAGGCGCGGCACTGGCTACAGGCGCGGCAGCGAGCCCATCCGCAAGAGGCCTTGCGTTGCCTGGTGTTCACCGACGGTCGCCTGCAGCACAGCAATACCGTGCAGCCGATGCCATGCGCCACGTTGTTGGTCGATATGGAACTGGCGCCCGTGCGCCTGGGACGCGCGCAGCGTCTGGCAGAACAATTACAGGCTGATTACCAGCACTTGCAACAATTCAAGGTGGTGGATTGAACTGGCAGGTTGCGACACGTTGTCGCAATTGGGAAAGTTGCCACAACAGCAACAGAGAAGTTGTACAAGTGCGTGACCATGCACGCACTTGTTGTGCTGGCCGATATTACTTCGGCATCGACCACGGTTGCAGGTCGTAGCCCTTTTCACACAATTCGGCGCGCACTTCTTCGATCAGGCTGGCCCACTGGGCCGGGTCGGAGTAGATGCGCGACGACACTTGCTTGGCGCCGATGCGGGTGCTGGTCCGGTCGATCACTGCCAGGCTCAGTTCACCAGTACCGTTGGGTGCATCCCAGGCTACGCACTGGAAAGGTTCGAAGGCGTGGTCGGCAATCAGCAGTGCTTCGTTGACACGGAGCGGGGCATTCATGGTTCGGTCTCTCTATGGTCCCAAACATCGAAGTGAAGTCCGCGTTGCTTCAAAGTCGCCTCATTGATCGCGAAGTGCAGCGCGGGGTTATGTCTACTGATGCTCGTTGTTCGTGGGTAAGTCACACATTGGCTGTAAATTTTTTTTCAGGGTCGACGCTGTTCTTGCCTGCGCCGCCATGTGATGTCGATAAAGTGCGAAAATTCCCGTGGCGGTTTGTAAAAAAATGATTCGGCAGACAGACGGTACTGGGCACCGTCAACTTCGTTGCTACTGTTAAACGGGCGCCACAACTTGCTGTTTTACTTCAAAAAACCAAAAACTGGCGCCAAGGATCGGTCATGCAGCAGCCTGCCGCTCAACGCCGTTTGCTTATCGTCGACCCCTGCGACGATTGCCACCGCTTGTTACCTGGCCTGCGCAACGCAGGCTGGGATGTGGACAGCTGTATGCTCGGGGCCGCGCTGGACCAAACGTGCGATGTCGGGCTATTGCGCTTGCAGGCTTCGCACCTGAGGCACCCGGACGCGGTCAAGGACATGATCAAGCGCAGCAACACCGAATGGATTGCCGTGCTCAGCGCCGATCAGTTGCGCATGCCGGCGTTCGGTGATTTTGTGTGTGAGTGGTTTTTCGACTTCCATACCCTGCCGTTCGACGTCTCCCGCGTGCAGGTAACCCTGGGCCGGGCCTTCGGCATGGCGCGCTTGCGCGGCAAGGGGGCCGTCAAGGTCGATGAGGCAACCCATGAGTTGCTCGGCGAAAGCCGGCCTATCCGCGAGTTGCGCAAGTTGCTGGGTAAACTGGCACCCACCGAATCGCCTGTGCTGATCCGCGGAGAAAGCGGCACCGGCAAAGAGCTGGTGGCGCGCACCTTGCACCGCCAGTCGCAACGCAGCGAGCAACCGTTCATCGCGATCAACTGCGGGGCGATCCCCGAGCACTTGATCCAGTCCGAACTGTTCGGCCATGAGAAGGGCGCCTTTACCGGTGCCCACCAGCGCAAGACCGGGCGTATCGAAGCGGCCGATGGCGGCACATTGTTTCTTGATGAAATCGGCGACCTGCCGTTGGAATTGCAGGCCAACTTGCTGCGTTTTTTGCAGGAGAAGCACATCGAGCGGGTGGGTGGCAGCCAGCCCATACCGGTGGATGTACGGGTGCTGGCGGCCACCCATGTGGACCTCGAGCGGGCCATCGAGCAAGGGCGTTTCCGCGAAGACCTGTATTACCGCCTGAACGTCTTGCAGGTGGTGACCGCGCCGTTGCGCGACCGGCATGGTGACCTGTCGATGCTGGCCAACCATTTTGCCCATTTCTACAGTGTGGAGACCGGGCGTCGGCCACGGTCGTTCAGCGACCATGCCCTGGCGGCGATGGGGCGGCATGACTGGCCGGGCAATGTGCGCGAACTGGCCAACCGCGTGCGCCGCGGGTTGGTGCTGGCCGAAGGGCGGCAGATCGAGGCGCAAGACTTGGGGTTGCAACTGCTCGACCCGGAACAACAACCGCTGGGCACGCTGGAAGAATACAAGCAGCGCGCCGAGCGCCAGGCGCTGTGCGATGTGCTCAACCGGCACAGCGACAACCTGAGCGTGGCGGCCAAGGTGCTGGGCATTTCACGGCCGACGTTCTATCGGTTGTTGCACAAGCACCAGATACGCTGAGCGCTGCTGAGGTACGCTTGCGCTGTTCTTTGAAGCCGCTCTTACACAAGCCCGTGTAGGAGCGGGTTCACCCGCGAAAGGGCCGGGCCTGCTGGCCAATTTCCACCCGCCGTTCACCGTTGTCGCGGCTACCGTATTCGCGGGTAAACCCGCTCCTACCGGGAAACCACAAGCCTGCGTAGGCGCAAGTTTACCCGCGAAAGGGCCGGGCCTGCTGGCCAATGTCCACCGGCCGTTCACTGTTGTCGCTGCTACCGTATTCGCGGGTAAACCCGCTCCTACACCGGGGTGGACACACATCGGTTTAGCCGCGAAGAGGCCCTGCCCGGCGAACTCAGTGCGGTCCGCGCGGGATGGTCTTGAGCAAGTCTTCGGGGCTGATATGCCCCACCACCTGGGCCACCGCGCTGCCCGGGGTCGGCAGGTCGATGATGTGGCTCTTCATCTTGCCGATCACATGCATCTCGCACGGCTTGCAGTCGAACTTCAGGGTCAGCACTTCGTCACCCTGAATCAGCTGCATCGGTGCCACCTTGGTACGCACGCCGGTCACGCCCTTGGCCTGCTTGGGGCACAGGTTGAAGGAGAAGCGCAGGCAGTGCTTGGTGATCATCACCGGCACTTCGCCGTGTTCTTCATGCGCTTCATAGGCCGCATCGATCAGTTGCACACCGTGGCGGTGGTAGAAGTCGCGGGCCTTCTGGTTGTATACGTTGGCCAGGAACGACAGGTGCGACTCGGGGTACACCGGCGGTGGCGTGGTCTCGGCCTTGCGCCCGCCACGCGGATGCGCCTGCACGCGTGCTGCAGTCAGTGCCTCGATGGCTTCGCGGCGCAGGGCCTTGAGCTGCGAGTTGGGAATGAAGTACGCCTGCGGGGCATCCAGTTCGATGCGGTCGGCGTGGTACAGGGTGGTGCCCAGTTGGCCGAGCAGGTCGTGCAACTGCTCCAGTGCCTGCTGAGGCTTGTTGGCTACGCCGAATGGGCCGTCCAGGGCCACCTGCACGCTCACGCCTTCTTCACTGCTGAGGGTAAGCATCAAGCGCTGCTCGCGCAGGACCGCGTGCCACTCCACGCCGACCCGGCGTTCGGAGGAGGTGCGTTGCAGGGCCTGTTGCCAATTGTGGTCGAGGTTGCGCGACAGCGGGTGGTTGGGCCGCAGCTTGTGCAGGCCTTCGGGCATTTCGTTGGGCTCGACGCGATAGCGGTAGCGCTTCTGGCCGTCTTCTTCGAATTCGCCACGCGGTTCGGCGATGTTGGCGCGGAAGCCCACCACTTCGCGCTTGACCAGCACATTGAGGCCGTCGCCGTTGGTCAGCGGTACGTCGGTGACCACTTGCATGTCACGCTTGCCGACCTTCTCCACTACGCCCACCGGCAGGCCGGTGAAGGTTGGCGAGTCGAAGGCGCCGATATCGACCTTGCGGTCGGTCACGAAGTAGTCGGTGCTGCCGCGGTGGAAGGTTTTATCCGGGTCGGGCAGGAAGAAGTGTTCGGTACGGCCGCTGGACGCGCGGGCGTACTGAGGGCGGTCTTCAAGGATGGCATCGAGCTCTTTGCGGTAATGGGCGGTGATGTTCTTCACATAGCCCATGTCCTTGTAGCGGCCCTCGATCTTGAACGAGCGCACGCCGGCATCGACCAGGTCAGCCAGGTTGGCGGTCTGGTTGTTGTCCTTCATCGACAGCAGGTGTTTCTCGAACGCAACCACGCGGCCCTGGTCATCTTTCAGCGTGTAGGGCAGGCGGCAAGCTTGCGAGCAATCACCACGGTTGGCGCTGCGGCCGGTCTGCGCATGGGAAATGTTGCATTGGCCAGAGAACGCCACGCACAGCGCGCCGTGGATGAAGAACTCGATGGCGGCATCGGTTTCGGCGGCGATGGCGCGGATTTGCTGCAGGTTCAGCTCCCGCGCCAGTACCAGTTGCGAGAAGCCAGCCTGGTCGAGGAACTTGGCCCGTTCCAGGGTGCGGATGTCGGTCTGGGTGCTGGCATGCAGCTCGATCGGCGGGATGTCCAGCTCCATCACCCCAAGGTCCTGCACGATCAGCGCGTCAACGCCGGCATCGTACAGCTGGTGAATCAGCTTGCGCGCCGGTTCCAGCTCGTTGTCGTGCAGGATGGTGTTGAGGGTGGTGAACACGCGTGCATGGTAGCGATGGGCGAACTCGACCAGCTCGGCGATATCGCTGACTTCGTTGCAGGCGTTATGGCGCGCGCCGAAGCTCGGGCCGCCGATATAGATGGCGTCAGCGCCGTGCAGGATCGCTTCACGGGCGATGGCCACGTCACGGGCAGGGCTGAGCAGTTCCAGGTGATTCTTTGGAAGGGACATGTCGTTATATTTTCGGGCTGTCACGGTTTAGGCGGGCATTGTAGCGGTGAAACGGGCTGGCGGCATCATTGGGGTGCCGAGAGGTGCGGGATTGGCTGCGGGTACACGCAACTGTGGGAGCGGCCTTGCGTCGCGAAAGGGCCGCAGAGCGGCCCCGGCGATCTTGCAGTCAGTCAACGATGTTGGGGGCGCTGCGCACCCCAACAAGCGCAGCTCAGCGCTTGGCAGCCATCGCCGTCACTTCCACACGCATGCCTTCAAAGGCCAGTGAAGCCACACCCACCGCCGCACGCACCGGCCAGGGCTTGCTGAAGAAGCGCTGGTACACCTCGTTGAACGCTGCGCGGTCGGCCATGTCGGTCAGGTAGATGGTCAGGTGCAGCACGCGGTCCATACCGCTACCGGCCTTTTCCAGGGCCACTTTCAGCGCCTGCAGGGTGCATTCGCTCTGCTCGACGATGCCGCCCAGTTCCAGGCTGCCGTCGGCGTGGGTCGGGATTTGCGTGGTGACCAGCACGCCGTTGTACTCGGCAACGTCCGAGGAAATCGACTCGGCGTCCGGGTCCGGGGTGTAGAGGATGTCTGCATGTGCCATGGTGTGTCTGCCTTGCAACGGAAGGAAAACGGCAAGCCTACGCGAGCGCACCTGCCCGGTCGAGGGTGCCTCGGCGTTTGAAATGCGCGGCGTTCGCCGTCAGAATCGCAGGCGATTGCAAAACCAGGGGTTTACGTTGAACGAACAGACTTTGTCCAGGCGCCTGGAGCGTGTGGCCGCCCATGTGCCACAGGGCGCGCGCCTGGCCGACATTGGCTCGGATCACGGCTACCTGCCGGTGGCCTTGATGCTGCGTGGCGTGCTCGAGGCCGCGGTAGCGGGTGAAGTGGCACAGACGCCGTTCGCCTCGGCCCAGCGCAATGTGCGCAGAAACGGCCTGCAAGCGCAGGTAACCGTACGCCTGGCCGATGGGCTGGCAGCGGTCGAGCCGCAAGACCGTATCTCGGTGGTGAGCATCTGCGGGATGGGCGGCGACACCATGTGCGAGATACTCGAGGCCGGCAAGCAGCGCCTTGGCGGCGTCACGCGCCTGGTACTGCAGCCCAATGGCGGTGAGCGCGAACTGCGCCAGTGGCTGGCGGGCAATGGTTACCAGATCGTCAGCGAAGAGCTGCTACGGGAAAACCGCTTCGATTACGAGATCATCGTCGCCGAGCCGGGCAGGGGGGTGTATAGCGCTGAACAGCTGTACTTCGGCCCCGTGTTGATGCAGGAGAAAAGCGAGGCGTTTGTGGTCAAGTGGCGGCGCATGCTGCGGCAGAAGCAGCAGACCCTGGCCAATTTCCAGCGGGCCCGCGATGCGGTGCCTCAGGCGAAGGTCGACGATTTCAATCAGCAGGTGGGCTGGATCACCCAGGTGCTGGCCTGACTCACTGCTGCGAGCAGTTGCCCATTTCCCGGTAGTCGATTTCGCGCTTCTGGCCCTGATGGTCGACGTACACCATGTGTGCGGTGCCTACCTGGCAGTCGGCGGCGTTGCTGGCCGGTGTGATGGAGATGACCTTGGCCACGTCCAGCGGCATGCCGTATTCATATTGGCTGCTGACTGGCTGGTTGTTGCCGGCATCGGCAAAAGCACCGAACGAGGCGAAGGCAGCGGCAATGGCAAGGACAGCGATCGAGCGTTTCATGACAGGCTCCTTTTTTAATGGATGGCTAATGATCTATTCATTGGTCATCCACAATAAATGGGCTAAACCGTGATAGATTCCTGCCTGTAACGCAAGAATAAGACAAAGAAAGGAGCCCACCTTCATGGACATGCTGCATGCCATGCGTACCTTCACCCGTGTGGTGGAATGTGGCAGCTTCGCTGCAGCTGCCAATGCTCTGGATATTTCTGCAGCGCAGGTTTCGCGCATCATTGCCGAGCTGGAGAACCAGCTGCAGACCCGCCTGCTGCACCGCACCACCCGGCGCTTGCGCATGAGCGAGGCGGGTGAGCGGTTTCTGGAGCGTGCTCGGCAGATCATGCTGCTGACCGAAGAAGCCGTGGGCGAAGCGCGAGGGGCGCACCTCACGCCTCGCGGCCATCTGCGTTTGCACTGCCCGCACGGCATGGGGCTGTTGCTGATGCCGCTGGTGGCCGGCTACAACACGCTATACCCGGAAGTGGTGATCGAGCTGACGCTGTCGCAGCGTAACCCCGACCCGCTGGCAGAAGGGCATGACGTGGTGATCACCGTGGACGGTGCGCTGCCGGATTCGCAGCTGATCGCTGTGCCGCTGGGCAACATTTTCAGCATCCCCTGCGCGGCCCCCGGTTACCTGGATACCCACGGTGTACCGGAGCGCCCCGAAGACTTGCACGGCCATCGCTGCCTGCGCATGGCTTACCCGATGTACGAAGGCGATTGGGTGTTCCCGCAAGGGGTTGACCAGTGCGTGATCGCGCCGAATGACAGTTTTTCCACCAACGTTGCCGACGCCATGCTGGTGGCCAGCGAGCTGGGCATGGGCATTGGCCTGCTGCCGTTCTACACCGCCAGCGAGGCGATCGAGCAGGGGCGCTTGCGCCGGTTGTTGGCACCGTATCGGTTGAGGGAGAGTGCGCTGTATGCGATGTATCCGTCACGCCACTACCTGGATGCCAAGGTGCGCACCTGGATCGACTACCTCAAGGAGCAGTTGCCGGCGCTGTTCGAGGGGCATGCCAGGGTGGTGGATGACGCGCGGTATTGGCGCTGAGGCGAGAGGGTCCTGTGGGAGCGGGCGCGCCCGCGAACACCGGCAAAGCCGGTGCCAGCCACAGCGTCGCCCGCGCCCCCAAGAACCGCGTTGCCTTTGCGTTACAGCGGATAGTTTTTCAATTCCCGTGCAATCAGCATGCGCTGGATCTCGCTCGACCCTTCATAGATCTGGGTAATCCGCGCATCCCGGTAGTAGCGCTCCACCGGGTAATCTTCCAGATAGCCGTACCCACCATGCACCTGGATGGCCATCGAGCACACCCGCTCGGCCATCTCCGAAGCGAAGAGCTTGGCCTGTGACGCTTCCGACAGGCACGGCTTGCCGGCGCTGCGCAGGCGGGCGGCATGCAGGATCAGCAAACGTGCGGCGTTCACCTGCACCTGCATGTCAGCCAGCAGATTGGCGATGCTCTGGTGTTCGTTGATCGGCTTGCCAAATTGTATGCGGTCACGCGAGTAGACCAGCGCCGCTTCGAATGCGGCGCGGGCGATGCCCAAGGCCTGGGCGGCAATGCCGATACGGCCGCCTTCGAGGTTGGACAGGGCAATGGCCAGGCCCTTGCCACGCTCACCGAGGATATTGGCGGCAGGAATGCGGCAGTTGTCGAAGGTCACTGCGCAGGTGTCGGAGGCGCGAATGCCCATCTTGTGCTCGCTGCGGTCAACCTTGAACCCAGGGTTGTCGGTGGGCACCAGGAACGCCGACAGGCCTTTCTTGCCCAGCTCCGGGTCGGTCACTGCGAAGACGATCGCCAGGCCGGCACGGCGGGCATTGCTGACGAACTGCTTGGCACCGTTGATGACCCACTGGCCATCCACCCGCTCGGCGCGGGTGCGCAGGTTGTGCGCCTCGGAGCCGGCCTGTGGCTCGGTCAGGCAGAAGCAGCCAATCACCTCGCCGCTGGCCAGGCGTGGCAGCCACTGCTGTTGCTGGTCGGCGGTGCCGTAGGCCAGCAGCGGGCCGCAACCTACCGAGTTGTGGATGCTCATCATCGCCCCGGTGGCGCCGCAGCCGGCGGCGATCTCTTCCACGGCCAGGGCATAGGCGACATAGTCGGTGTAGCTGCCGCCGAAGTCCTCGGGCACCACCATGCCCAACAGGCCCAGTTCGCCCATCTTGCGCACCACGCCATCATCGATCCAGCCGGCCTTTTCCCAAGCCTGGGCATGGGGTGCGATTTCGCCACGGGCAAAGTCCCGGGCCATGTCGCGGATCATGATCTGTTCTTCGCTCAGTTCGAGGTCTTGCATCTGTGTACTCCCGGGCTCACAAGCCTTCGAAGAATTGTTCGACCCGCTGGCCTTGCAGCGCGGCCAGGGTCGGCGGGTTCCAGCGGGGCTGCTTGTCCTTGTCGATGATCAGGGCACGCACGCCTTCGATGATGTCGCCGTGCTGGAACCACTGGCGGTCCAGGTGCAGTTCCATGGCAAAGCAGTCGTCAATGCCCAGCTCGCGCCCCCGGCGCAGCATCTCCAGCGTAACCGCCATGGCCAGAGGCGAGCGGGTTTCCAGCTGATCGGCGGTGGCCACCGCCCAGGCGTGGCTGTCGCCAAGGCTCACCGCACGCAGTTGCTCGACGATGGCTGGCAGGTCGGGCAGGGCGAAGAAGTGGTCGATGGCCGGGCGCAGCTTTTCCAGTGGCGCATCATCCAGTGTCTGGGTGCCGAGCCTGGCCAGCAGGTTTTGCAGGTCCTTGAGCGGGTGGTCGCTGAAATCGAGCTGGTCGAGGCCCCGGTCGAGGGCAGCGAGCTGATCGCTGGCCAGGTACCAGTCGGCCAGGCCGCAGTACAAGGCGTCGGCCGCCTGGATCTGGGCACCGCTGACACCCAGGTAGATGCCCAGCTCGCCGGGGATGCGCGAGAGGAAGTAGCTGCCGCCCACGTCCGGGAAGTAGCCGATGCCAACCTCGGGCATGCCCAGCCGGCTGCGCTCGGTGACCACGCGCAGGTCGCAGCCCTGGGCCAGGCCCATGCCGCCACCGAGGGTGAAGCCGTCCATCACCACCAGTATCGGCTTGCGGTAGCGGTGGATGACCAGGTCGAGGGCGTACTCCTCGACGAAAAAGGTTTCATGCAGCGTGTCGCCGGCCTTGAAGCTGTCGTACAGCGAGCGGATATCGCCACCGGCACAGAACCCCTTGGGGCCTTCGCCGCGCAGGACCACGGCGCGTACGTGCGGGTCGTCGGCCCACTGGTCCAGGTGCTGACGCAGGCTGCGCACCATGTCCAGGGTCAGGGCATTGAGACCGGCTGGGCGGTTCAGGGTCAGGTGGCCGATCTGGTTGCGGACCTCGGCCAGTACATGGTCGGTTGCTGCCGGGGTATGAGCGTGTGCAGTCATTGCGTTCTCCCTGCTTTGTTATTGATTTTCCAAGTGAAGTCTGGAGTTCGCTGGAGGATCGCAGGATCCTGGCATGCGAATTTGCCTTGCACAATCGACAATTGTGCAAGGGTACCGTGCGTTTTTACCTTGTGTGAGGCCAGCGCGCGCTTGTGGAGCAGCCTTTGCCCCCACGGGATTCCGTCCCCCGATTCGGGGGATCCTGCTGGGGGATCCTCCCCAATACGTTGCGGTTGATCGTACAAGTTATTGATTAATATTGAATTTTTCTTCTGGCACACACCTTGCTCCAGCTCCCCGCAGAGATCCTGTGTCCCGGAGGTGCAGCATGTCGACGCCGCTCAAAGGCCCCATCCTGTCATCACTTGTACTGGCCTTGCTTGGCTGGGAAGCAACCAGCGAGGCGGCTGTGCAGTGCCAGCGCACCCTGGTCGCCAACGTGGTGGCACTGGACCAGCCACTGATGTTCAACCGCCTTGGCGCGCAAAACGCCAACGGCATGATGTTTGCCCTGCGTGAGGACGTGGTGGACGACAAGCAGGTCCCCCTCAGCAAGGGCGGGGCCGCGGTACCGGGCAAGGTCACCCTGCGCCCGGACAAGCGCCCGCGGCCTATCGTGCTGCGCGTGGCGGCCGGTGACTGCCTGACGGTCAACCTGACCAACCTGCTGGATTACAAGGCGAACCCCAACAAGCACGGCATCGAGGCTGAAGAGCCCGAGGGTGAGGAAGAGGGGCCGGAGGTTGAAAACGAAGGCGGTGAAGGCTTTGTCGCCGACGAACAGGTGGCTGAGCGTATGGTTGGCTTCCAGGTCAACGGGATGCAGGCGGTGAACAGCATTGCCGATATTTCCGCCTATACCGGGCGTAACGGCAACTTCTTCGTCAGCCCCGGCAGCACCCGCAGCTACACCCTGTATGCCGAGCGCGAAGGGGCCTTCGCCGCCACCAGCAAAGCCGCTACGTTCGGCGGCGAGGGCACGGCGGGCAACGTCTCCAACGGCCTGTTCGGCCAGGTGGTGGTCGTGCCCAAACTGGGCCGTACCTACCGCAACACCCTCACTGAAGAAGAAATGCGCCTGGCCACCACGGGTCGAACCGCCACCGGCCAGCCCGTGATCGACTACGAAGCCCGTTATCCGCAGGTCGAACCGTGGATCGCCGAAGGCAAGGCCGGCAAACCGATCATTGCCATGGTCAACGGCAACGAGATCATCAGCAGCGAAACCGATGCCATCGTCATGGGGCCCAACCCTGACGGTAGCTTCCCCAGTTCCACTTACCCGCTGGAAAGCGCGGGCAAACGCAACCCGGCGCTGCCCAACCGACTGGAAGCGTTCCGTGATTTCGCCTCGCAGTTCGCCGACGAGGTTGCCGGTACCCAGGCCTTCCCTGGCTACTGGGCCGACCCGGTGATGGGCCACGTGCTGGAGCCGGCGCGCGATTCGTTCATGATCAATTACGGCTCTGGTGGCATGGGTGCCGAAGTGGTGGCCAACCGCTTGGGGGTGGGCCCGATGCACGACTGCCTGTCGTGTGCCTATGAGGAGTTCTTCCTCAGCGCCCACACGGTCGGCGATATAGGCACCCTGGTGGATGTACCGGCCAACGTTGGCCTGGAACACATCCGTCCGGGCGAGGTGCCGCCGGCCAGCGCCGTCGGGGTCAAGGCCAGCATGGCCCTCTACCCCTCAGAGCCTGCCAACGTGCACCACAGCTATATCGGTGACTTCACCAAGTTCCGCAACACCCACAACGGGCACGAGCAGCACATCTTCCACTTGCACGGCCATCAGTGGCTGTTCAACCCCAATGACGACAACTCCGACTACATCGATGCCCAAGGCATCGGCGCCGGCGTCGGCTACACCTACGAAATCGCCAACGGTGGTTCGGGCAACCGCAACCGCGTTGCCGGCGATGCCATTTACCACTGTCACTTCTACCCGCACTTCGCCCAGGGCATGTGGGCCATGTGGCGGGTACATGACGTGTTCGAGGAAGGCACGCGGCTGGAGGTAAGCGGGCAGGGCGAGAATGGCTTCCACAGTACCCCGTTCGCCCTGCGTAGCGGTAAGCCGGCCGTTGGCGCCCGGGCCCTGCCCGATGGCGAGATCGTTGCCGGTACGCCGATTCCGGCCATTGTGCCGTTGCCCGGCAAGGCCATGGCGCCCATGCCCGGCAAAGTCGTGGTCGTGCCCAAGCTCTCCGAAGCGTTGGTTGCCGCCAACGATGATGACCACGAAGACGAGGATGATGACGACCACGCCAGCGAGGCGCCCGTGCGCAAGGCCGTGGGCTCGCTGGCGCTGGTCGATCGCACCGAGGCCAACCGCAATGCCGACGGCACGCTGAAAAACCCAGGCTACCCGTTCTGGATCGGCGGCATGGAAAGCAGCGTGGGCAACCGCCCGCCAACCCCGCCCCTGGACATGCTCGACCCGGCCCTGGCCCGGCAACTGAAAGACAGTGGTAAAGCCCTGTGGGCCAACCTGGATGCGAACCAGGTCGATGGCTGGGACGGCGGCCTTGGCCGCCATGCACTGGACGGTGTGTCCGCCGGTGGCGTGGCGGAGACCACCACCACCAAACTGGACTTCACCAAGGTCGTGCACAAGGCCAAGCCCATCTACCTGCCGGAAGAGGGCACCGATGTCGAGCAGGCCGCCATGCAGTTCCACGCCATGGCTGAACACCCCAGCTATGCATTGATCCCCGGCAGCCAGCCAGTGGCCAGTGCGTTCCGCACCAACGGCGCCTTGCCGACTGCGGGTGCGCCGTTCTACGAGCCGTGCATGGATGACCGTGGAAAACGCCTGACCCAGTCTTCCGGGGTAGGGGAGTTCAACAGTGGAGAGAGCCTGACGAGCGTGAACTTCCGTGGCGCCTCGGCCTTCACTGCCGACCGCCCACGCATCTACAAAGGGGCCAACATCCAGTTCGACGCGGTGTACAACAAAGTGGGCTACCACTTCCCGCAGGCACGCATCATTGCCCTGTGGGAAGACGCCTGGCCGGTCATTACCAAGCAGCGCCCGCCAGAGCCGCTGGTGATGCGCATGAACACCTTCGACTGCGCGATGTACCAGCACACCAACCTGATCCCGAACATCTATGAGATGGACGATTACCAGGTGCGCACCCCGACCGACGTGATCGGCCAGCACATCCACCTGCCCAAGTGGGACCTGACCGCTGCCGACGGCTCGGCCAACGGCTGGAACTACGAAGACGGCATTCTTTCGCCCGGTAGCGTGGTCGAGCGCGTGCATGCCATTCGTACTTACAACGGTTGCACTGATGGGGATAGCCGCGATGGCACCGCTGCCTGCCCGAAAGCCAGACAGCACCCGTACTTCGGCCGCTTTGGTCGCGCCGACTGGCTGGGCGCGCGTACAGCGATGCAGCGCTGGTTCGCTGACCCGCTGGTGAACGTGCATAACGTCGACCGTGGCCTGGGTACCATCTTCACCCATGACCACCTTGGCCCATCGACCCACCAGCAACTGGGCCTGTATGCCACCGTGCTGGCCGAACCGGCCGGCTCCACCTGGTACCACGCCGAAACCGGCGAGCAACTGTACAACCCGGCCACGCGCCAGGACGGCGGCCCGACCTCGTGGCAGGCGGTGATCCAGACCGGCGACCACGATGGCGACGGCAAGAACGACAGCTACCGCGAGTTCTTCCTGGAGTACAGTGACTTCCAGCATGCCTATGAAGCCGGGGTGTACGTAGGCGCAGGGCCGGACGGCATTCCCAATGCCCAGTCGTACCCGGCCACAGCCGACAGCTTCCGCTACGCCATCAACCCGCCCGTGCGCGGCAAGGCGTCGAACCTGCTCGAAGCCATCGTCGAGAAACGCGGCGGTCTCAACCCGGGCTGCCCAAGCCGGCCATGCCCGCAGGCGATCTCGGTGGATGACCCGGGGATGTTCGTCGTCAACTACCGCAACGAACCGCTGGCCCTGCGCGTGTATGACCCGAACAAGGTCGGCCCGGACGGCAAGCGTGGCATGCAGGCCGACGGCCTGGCCGGCGACCTCAGCTATGCCCTGCAAACCCGTACCGACCGCGCCATCCCGGCGATGAACCTGTCGCCATCGGCGATTACCTCGGCAGTCGGCCCTACCGGCGGCACTACGCTGTTCCCGCCGCATATCAACACGGCTGGCGCCGAGCCGGGCGACCCGTTCACCCCGTTGCTGCGCACCTATTCCGGCGACAACGTGCGCCTGCGCATGCACGCCGGTGGCCATGAAGAGGAGCACAACGTCACCCTGCACGGCGTGAAATGGCTGCAGAACGGTTCTGGCTTCGGCAACAGCTCCAATTCGGGCTGGAAGTCGTCGCAAATGATCGGCATCTCCGAGCAGTTGGGCTTCATGGCGCCGGTGTCGATGATCTCCAGTTCGGCAGCCACCAACGGCGACTACCTGTACTCGCTGGACGCGGCCCTGGAGGGCTATTGGAACGGTATCTGGGGCATCATGCGCAACTACACCGCGCAGCGTGCCGACCTGTTCCCGCTGCCCAACAACCCGCAGCCGGTGGCCATGCGCAACACCGTGAACTTCAACGGCATCTGCCCGAAAACCACGGCCAACCCGAACGGCATCGGTACCCGCACCACGGTCAAGCGCAGCTACGAGATCGTCGCAGCGCTGGCCAACGACATCCTCGAAAACCGTAACGGCGTCAGCATCAATGACCCGGCGGGCGTCGGCCAGCATGTCGGTGGCGCGCTCAAGGCCAACGGCGGCACCCTGGTGTTCAACAGCCGTAGAACCGCCATCCCGCTGGTGAGCGGGGTAGACCCCGAAGATGGGGAGCCTTTCACCATCGGTGGCCACAGTGCGCCGCTGCATGACCCGACCGCGATCCTGTACGTGCGCAAGGCTGACCTCGATGCCACCACCGGCAAGCTCAAGGCGGGTGTCCCGGTAGAGCCGCTGGTACTGCGCGCCAATGCCGGCGACTGCATCAGCATCACCCTGGAGAACCGCTTGCCACTGGTGATGCCAGACCTGCCGAGCACTGCAGTGATGCACAACGTGGTCAAGCGTGACCGCTTCGACAGCGAAGGCTCCACCGCCTTTGCCAACAACCTGATGCGGCCGTCCAGCCACGTGGGCCTGCATGCGCAACTGCTGGCCTACGACATCACCAAGTCAGACGGTGCCAACGTTGGCCTGAACCCGGTGCAGACCGTGCCACCACGTGCCGGCACCAGCGGCGCTTACCCGACCAAGGAGTACCAGTACTACGCCGGCCACCTGGAGCGTGAAGGCAAACCGGTGTCGCAGCTGGGCCGCACAGTGGACAACATAAACACCACGCCTATTGAGTTCGGCGGCCTCAACCTGACCCCGTCAGACTTCATCAAGCAGCCGCAAAAAGGTCTGGTGGGCGCCATGAGCATCCTGCCGCAAACCGCCACCTGGACCGAGGATACTGCTACCCGTACCCAGGCCACGGTGAAGGTCAGCGGCCAGCCGGACTACCGCGACTTCGTCACGGTGTGGCAGCGCGCGCTGAACATGCGCTGGGCCGATGGCCGTCCGGTAGAAGGCATCAATACCGAAGGCAACGGTGCTGCCGGTGACCCGCAAGACAACGGCAACATGGCGGTCAACTACAAGACCGAACCGTTGTGGCTGCGCTTCGGCATGGCGCCCGACTCGCCATTCGGCCGCGCCAATGGCCTGGGCTTTGGTGATGTACCCAACGCCCACATGGCCTACGCCAACGCCCTGGTCGGTGGCGACCCGCAAACCCCGGTGCTGTACGCCAAGCCTGGCCAACCGGTACGCAACCATATCGTGATGCCCAGTGGTGGCAGCCGCGGCATGGTCTACCAGTTGGACGGGCACGTATGGCCACTGCACAACTACCAGGCCGAGAAGAGCGATGCGGACGGTTACCCAATTGGCCTGCCTGGTATCGGTTCGGTGCGCTTTGGCTACAACCCGATGGCCATGTACATCGGCGCGCAGGAAAGCGTACTGCCAGCGGCGCACTTCAGCTTCATGTTGCCGAGTGCCGGCGGTGCCAACGCGGTGGCGGGTGACTACCTGTTCCGCGACTACGCCGCCTACGGCAACCTCTCGGGGCTGTGGGGGATCTTGCGGGTGACCAACGAAGCGCCGCCGGCAACGGCCCCGGCGCAGTGACGGAAGGGGAACGCGAGCATGAACAAAAAGACTCGCCCTGCTTACTTGGGGGTAGTGCTGGGGGTAGCGCTGATCGGCCTGGGCGTGGCGTACGAAAAGCTATGGTGCGACCCGCGCGAGCTGTTGCAGGAACGGGGCGGCTCGCAGGCCTTGCACCGGCTCAGCCGGGACGGCGTGAACGTGGAGTTCGAGGCCCGGCCATTGGCCGGCGGCGAACTGAAGGAGGGCGGCTTCGCCAACATCCGCTTCAAGCTCAGCGACCAGACCAGTGGCCAACCGCTGTCGGGCATGGCCCCGGGGGCGTGGATCGACCCGGCGCAGTCGGCCCCGGCCGGGGACCGCGAGCAGAGCTGCAAGGCGCGGGTCGCGCTGTTTCTCAAGAGCAGCATCGGGGCCCGGCCGCTGCTCGACCTGAACAGCTACTTCTTGCTGATGTTGAACAATGACGCCAGCCTGACAGTGATCGACCCGACGGTGTCGGTGGGGGGCGTGACCAGCACCATGGCCCGCATCGAGCTGCCAGGGCGGCCCATGGACTGGGCGGCCACCAGCGACGACAAGCAGGTTTTCGTTTCGATACCCGAGCGGGGCAAGGTCTCGGTGATCGATACCGAAACCTTCACCCGCGTGGCCGACCTGGACGCCGGCGACCAGCCGCTGCGCGTGGCCCTGCAGCCGGACCAGCATCGGCTGTGGGTTGGCAACAACAGCAGCGACCCGGGCAAAGGCGGGGTAACAGTGATCGACGTGCCGGGGCGCAGTGCCATGAAGCACTTCAACACCGGTACCGGGCACCACGAAATCGCCTTCAGCGCCGACTCGCGCTATGCCTATGTCAGCAATCGCGACAGCGGCACCCTGAGCGTCATCGACATCCCGGAAATGCGCCTGGCCAAGACCATCAAGGTAGGCCCGCACCCGCTGTCGGTCAGCTATTCGGCGCTGTCCCAGGCTGTGTACGTGGTCGATGGCGAGGAGGGCAGCGTACGGGTGTTCGATGCCCGCAGCCATCAGTTGCGCCACACGGTCCAGGCCGAACAGGGCCTGGGGCCGATGCGCTTCAGCCGTGATGGCCGCTACGGCCTCGTGCTCAATACCCTGGAGAACCAGGCCCTGGTCATCGACGCCAGTACCGACAAGCTGATCCACCGCATCCCGGTGGCGGCCGAACCGTACCAGCTGACGTTCACCAAAGGCTATGCCTATGTGCGTGGCCTGGCCTCGCCGAAAGTGAGCATGATCAATCTGGCCAGCCTGGGCGAGGGGCGTGCGCCCATCGTGCAAGGCTTCGAGGCTGGCCCCGCAGCGCCGCGCCAGGCCGGCGACCTGCCACTGGCCCAGGGGCTGTCGGTATCGCGTGATGACAATTCGGTGTTCGTGGTCAACCCGGTGGACAACACCACCTACTTCTATGCCGAAGGCATGAATGCACCGATGTCCGGCTACAACAACCGCGGCCACCAGGCCCGCGCCGCCATCGTCGTTGACCGCAGCCTGCGCGAAGTGGCCCCCGGGGTGTATGGCTCGACGGTGAAGCTGCCCGCCGCCGGCAAGTTCGACGTTGCCTTCCTGCTCAACCAGCCGCAAATCATTCATTGCTTCAGTACCGAAGTGGCCGCAGGGAGCGATGCCAGCAAACGTAAAGGTGCGCGTGCCGAGTTCATTGGCCTCGACCAGCCGCTGCCGCAGCACAGCGACTTCACCGCGCGGGTACGGATTGTCGGTGACGACGGACAGCCGCGCCTGGGCCTGAACGACTTGAGCCTGCGCTACTTCCTGGCGCCATCGTCGATGCCGCGCAACCTGCAGCTGCAAGAGGTGGGCGAGGGGGTCTACCAGGCAGCGCTGAACTTGCCTGAGGCCGGCGCCTGGTACCTGCATGTGCAGTCGCCCTCGTTGGGGCGCAAGTTTGCCGAAGAAAACTACACCAGCCTGCGCGTTCTGCCGGCTGCTGCAACCAACGCCTCCCAGACTGACGTGAGGAATGTGCGATGAACGCCAAGCCTGCTTGCACACTGTTGGCCCTGAGCCTGGCATTCGCCAGCCACCTGGCCATGGCCCACGCCGGTCACGCGCATGACGGCCATGCCGGGCAGCCCCCGGCGGCGCATCAGGAAAAGGCCAGTGTGCGTTTTGCCGATGTGTCGCTGCTGAACCAGGAAGGCATGCCGGTACGTCTGGAGAAAGACCTGGTGGGTGACCATCTGGTGGTCATGGGCTTCATTTACACCAGCTGCACCACGGTATGCCCGGTGGTGTCGTCAATCATGGGCAAGGTCCAGCAGCAGCTGGGCGGCCGGGTAGGCGAGGAGGTTCGCCTGGTGTCGATCAGTGTCGACCCTCAGCGTGACGACGCCAAGCGCCTGCAAAACTATGCCAAGGCATTCCAGAAAGGGCCGGGCTGGAGCTGGCTGACCGGTACCCCGTACGCCATCACCGAAACCCTGAAGGGGCTGGGCAGCTTCAACGCCGACCTCAGCCAGCACCCGCCGCTGATACTGGTGGGTGACGGGCGTAGCGGGCACTGGACGCGTTACTACGGCTTCACCGACCCGGGCGTATTGATCGAAGAAATCAACCGCCTCAGTGCGCGCCGGGTACATGCCAAGAGCACCGCCATTGCCGACCATCACGAGGTGCAACCATGAGCACTGCAACCTCCCACCGCGCTGGCATGCGCGCATTCGACTGGCTGGTACTGGGTGGCTGCCTGTGGATCCTCACGTCGGTGGCGTTCGCCCACGAAGGCCATGCGCCGCAACCCCCCGAGCCGCAGCCAGCACCGCAGGCGATGGCCAGTGGTGGCGGTACACGCGACGCCAAGACCTGGTTCACCGACACCGTGCTGAAGGACCAGAATGGCCGCGAGCTGCGCTTTTACAGTGACGTGCTCAAGGACAAGGTGGTGATGCTCAACGTGATCTTCACCCATTGCACCGATGCCTGCCCGTTGATCACCCGCAAGCTGCGCGAGGTGCGCGAGGCCATGGGGCCAGCCCTGGCCGCCCAGGTGACCTTCGTGTCGATCAGCAGTGACCCGCTGAACGACACCCCCGAGGCGCTGAAGGCGTTCGCTGCCAAGCAAGGGGTGGATGGGCCGAACTGGTTGTTCCTGACCGGTGACAAGGCCAATGTCGACCTGGTGCTTGGCCGTATAGGGCAGTTCCTGCCGAGTCCCGAGCAGCATTCGACGCAGCTGATTGCCGGTGATGTTGCAGGTAAACGCTGGAGCAAGATTCGCCCGGATGCACCGCCAGCGGCGATTGCCCAGCGCATGCAGCTGTTGACCCAGCCGCTGGCAGGTCGGTAAGTATCATGGGCCGCCTGGGGAACTGGCCTCTGTGGCATCACCTGTTGTGGGAGCGGTCTTGCGTCGCGAAAGGGCTGCGCAGCAGCCCCGGCAGTGGCAGCTTAAGCGCAGAAAGAGGGGCGCGCTGCGCGCGCCTTTCGCGACGCAAGGCCGCGCCCACAGGGCTTGCGATATGGCTCACATGCGTGCTTGGCATGGCATCTTCGACCTCAGCCCTGGCCCTGGACTTGACCGACCACGAACAAGCCGGCAAACGCCTCTACCGCGAGGGCGTCTCCAGTAGCGACGCTCAATTGCAAGCCCGGGTCGGCGCCAGTGACATCACAGTCCCCGCCAGCGTGCTGCCCTGCGCCAGTTGCCATGGCAACGACGGCCGTGGCCGTGCCGAAGGCGGTGTTCGCCCCCCCAGCCTCGACTGGCAACACCTGGCACTCGGTCAGGGCCCGCGCGAGGCCAACGGCCGCCGCTACCCGGCCTACACCGACAGCAGCCTGGCGCGGGCCATCCAGCAGGGTATCGACCCGGCTGGCAATCGCCTCGACCCGGCCATGCCACGCTTCGAGTTGACCTTGGCCGACCAGCGCAACCTCACCGCCTATCTCAAACGCTTGGCCGAAGAACGTGACCCTGGTGTGGAAGAGGGCGTGCTGCGCCTTGGCACGCTGCTGCCTGCGAGCGGTCCGCTGGCCGACGCCGGGCAGGTGGTGCGTGCCGTGCTGGAAGACGGCGTGGGTCAACTCAATCAGCAAGGCGGCATTCACGGGCGGCGCCTGGAACTGGTGGTGCTTGACCCAGGTTCTGACCCAGTCAGTGCCGAACGCGCCTTGCAACAGTTGCTCGAGCAAAAGCGAGTGTTCGCCCTGATCGCGCCATTGGCGCCCATGCTCGACCAGCGCCTGACGACCTTGCTGGCGCCACAGAACGTGCCGATGATCGGCAGTACCCCGCGCAGCGGCGGCAGTGCACAGATCTTCGACCCGCTGCCCGGCTTGCCCGAGCAATTGCTGAGCCTGGCAGGCCATGCCCGTGTGGCGCTGGGCTTGGCGCCGGATGAGTTACGCGTGGTGTATGCCGGTAACGAACACGCCGCGTTGGCCGAGCAGGTGCGCGAGCGTTTACGACAGCAGGGCTGGGCGCCACCCGCTATCCAGGCGTTCGACGGCCAGGCGGTGGACGGGCAGGGCATCGTCTTCCTTGGCCGCGTCCAGGCCTTTGCCGAGTTGGCGGCGGCGTTGCAGGTGGCGGGCCGCGAGCCCTACCTGTTCGCCGCTTCCAGTCAGGTAGCCGGCGCTGTGGCGCGCTTGCCGGCGCAGTGGTCGCAGCGGCTGTTTCTGGCCTACCCCTACGTGCCAGAGGACTGGACCGAGCAAGGCCAGGCTACGCTCGCCGGGCTGCAGCAGCGCCAGGGCCTGGACCCGCGCCAGGTGTCGTTGCAGGTCAATACGCTGTGCGCGTTGCGCCTGCTGAGCGAAGCGCTGAAGCAGATTGGACGGGATGCCAGCCGCGAGCAACTGATTGCTGCGCTCGAAGGCTTGCACGATGTGCCCACCGGCCTGACCCCGGCACTGGGCTTTGGCCCTGGTCGCCGCCAGGGCATGGCAGGTGCCCATGTGGTGGCGGTGGCCCTGCCCGGGCCACGCTTTACTGCGGTCACCCCCTACCGGCCAGTGCCGGTCAGCCCTTGAGCGGAGGTTGTCATGCGGATCGTGTGGTTGTGCCTGTTGCTGGTGCTGACCAGCGTGAGCTGGGCCGATGTGCCAGCGGCGCGGGTCAATGGTGTCGAGATCGGGTTGATGCGCCTGGAGCGCTACTTCAGCGAGTACCTGGACGCCCAGGGGCGAGCGGTGACCAGCATCCGCAACCCAGGCCTGTACAAACGCCTGCGTGACCAAGCGCTGGACGAGCTGATCGACAAGGAGTTGTTATGGCAGGAAGCGCAACGCCAAGGCATTGCCGTCAGCGATGAACACGTGTCGGCACAGATTGGCGAGATAGAAGCGGCGTTTGGCAGCCCGGCGTTATTCGAAAGGCGACTGGCAGAGGCGGGCTTCGACAGGGCGCAGTACACTGAGTACACCCGGCATGAGATGGCGGCCCAGCAAGTGTACGCCCTGCTCAGCGCAGTCGACGCGCCGAGCCAGGGCGAAGTGGAGGCATTTTATGATGCCAACCAGCAGAGACTGCAAGGAGCGCAGAACCAAAGTGATAATCCATCGGTCATACGCGAACACGGCCTGGCCTTGGCCAGGGCAACGCTCATCGGGCAGCGGGAGGCGCAGGCGCGCCAATCCGTGCGCCAACGTTTGCGCGAGTCCGCTAAAGTGGAGATCGCTGACTGAGGCCGTTGATGGCGCTTGCCCCAATGCTGGGGAATTAGGGTTTGGCAATGTGCCATCATTTTCCCCGCTTGTGGGGAACAGGGTGGGTGCGCCTGCTCAGCGTAGGTGGGTTGCTGGCCAGCACCCTAGTAAAATCAGTGGCTTACAGTGGTGCAACATGACTATTCACGCCTGGCACGAAGCCTGCTCAAGTCTCTACAAGGGCGCACTTCGCAGACCGGGGAGCCGGGCAGTATTGGGGAGTCGACCTTGGTGAACAGAGTATTGGTAGTCGATGACGAACAGACTCTTGCGCAGAACCTGCAAGCGTATCTGCAGGCGCAAGGCCTGGAAGTTCATGTTGCCCACGACGGTGCCAGTGGTATCGAACAGGCTGATAGCCTGGCACCGCAAGTAGTTGTGCTGGATTACCGCCTGCCCGACATGGAAGGTTTTCAGGTTCTGGAGGCTGTACGCAAGAACAGGCAATGCCACTTCGTGCTGATCACCGCCCACCCCACCGTCGAGGTGCGTGAGCGGGCCGCCGAACTCGGTGTGAGTCACGTCCTGTTCAAGCCGTTCCCACTGATGGAACTGGCGCGTGCGATCTTCGACCTGCTGGGCATCGAGCGCCGGCGCAGGGCCACGGACAACCCGGCCGAAGGGTTCGTCGAACGACGCCAGAACAGGAACGAATCGTTCCCCCTGCAGTTGTACGATGGAAGCTGGGTGTTGGCCGACCGCCGCCGTAATGGCGCCAAGCCACCAGGGCCCGACGACGATCAACTGCTCACAGGGGAATAGCGGCGCCCGCACCCCTGGCCGAGCCAGCCTGCGACGCGCCCCTGAGCGGAGTCGCAGGCCATGCCAGAAGCATTCGATGCAACCCCGGAATCTGCAAAGCCTGCACCGACGTCTTCGCGGGCAGGCCCGCTCCCACAGGATGTATGCAGCCCACAGACCTGTGATGTACCTGTGGGAGCGGGCATGCCCGCGAAGAACCCAGCAAAATTTTCCGCCTACCCCCGCGACCTGCTGGCCCAGGCCCGCCTGCAAGCCACTGACGAGCGCCTGCTCGACTGCCTGGAACGCCTGGCCTGCGACACCCCCGACACCTTCACCCAGCGCCTGGGCCTGACCCTGCATTACCCGGTACTCGACAGCCACAGCCTGCTGGCCAGCACCCCACGCTTCGACAAGCTGGCCTTGGCCCAGTGCCTCAAGCGCGAATGTGTGCTGATCGAGCAAGGCGGCCAACTGCTGGGCGTGTTCGCCGACCCCTTCGACCACGCCCGCCTGGCCTGGATCGACGACGTACTGCAAGGCGCGCCGCTTTACCTGGCCCACGCCGCCGACCTGGCCACCTTCCTGGCCCGTCATGAAGAAAGCTTCCACGCAGTCGATGCCCTTGACCACGACGCCGACGCCAGCAGCGAAAGCGACCCGCTGCAACGCCTGTCGCTGGCCAGTATCAGCGAAGACCAGAGCCGCGTGGTCAAGCTGGTCAACTCCACCCTGTACGACGCCCTCAAGCTGCACGCCAGCGACATCCACCTGGGCATGACCGGCCAGGGCCTGACCATCAAGTACCGCATCGACGGCGTGCTCAACGGTGCCGGCAAGGCCAGTGGCAGCGCCTTCGCCGACCAGGTGATCTCGCGCATCAAGGTCATGGCCGAGCTGGACATCGGCGAAAAACGCGTGCCCCAGGACGGCCGCTTCAAGGTGGCCGTGGGCGACCGGCAAATCGACTTCCGGGTGTCGATCATGCCTAGCATCTTCGGTGAAGATGCCGTGCTGCGGGTGCTCGACAAGCAGGACTTGTCCGACCGGGTCAGCGGCGTGCAGCTGCAAGCCTTGGGCTTTGCCGACGAAACCTTGCGCGCCCTGCGCCGGTTGGCGGCAGAACCCTACGGCATGATCCTGGTTACCGGCCCTACAGGCAGCGGCAAGACCACCACCCTGTACGCCATGATCAGCGAGATCAACCATGGCGTGGACAAGATCATCACCATCGAGGACCCGGTCGAGTATCAACTGCCCGGCGTGCTGCAGATCCCGGTCAACGAGAAGAAGGGCCTGACCTTCGCCCGCGGCCTGCGCTCGATCCTGCGTCACGACCCGGACAAGATCCTGGTCGGTGAAATCCGTGACCCCGACACGGCCCAGATTGCCGTGCAATCGGCGCTCACCGGCCATCTGGTGTTCACCACCATCCACGCCAACAACGTGTTCGACGTGATTGGCCGCTTCAGCCAGATGCAGGTCGACCCCTACAGCTTCGTTTCTGCGCTCAACGCGGTGCTGGCCCAGCGCCTGATTCGCCTGGCCTGCCCGCACTGTGCCACGCCCTGCGAACACGATGACGACACCCTGTATGGCTCAGGCCTGACCCGCGAGGGGGTGGCCGGCTGGACATTCGTCCGCGTCAAGGGCTGCGGCCACTGCCGTGGCAGTGGTTACCGCGGCCGCAGTGCCATTGCCGAACTGCTGCACCTGGATGACGACCTGCGGCAAATGATCGTGGAGCGCCGCCCGCTGGCGCAGATCAAGACGCTTGCCTGCCAGCGCGGCCTGCGCCTGCTGCGAGCCTCGGCCTTGGACCTGGTCCGCGATGGCCGTACCACCCTTGAGGAGATCAACCGTGTCACATTCATCTGACCGTTACTGCGCCGTCTTGGGCGCCGAGGGTGTCGGCCTGGGTCGCTGGCACAACAATCACCACCAATGGCTGGGCAGCCGCGCGTTCAGCAGCGACGCCATCCAACCGACCTGGGATGCCGCTGTCGACGGGCTGGCCGCACTGCTGGCCGAGCATGCGGTACGTGGCGCCCAGTTGCGGGTGTTGCTGTCGGCCCGCTACAGCCGCTTCTGTCTGGTGCCCTGGAGTGACGCCATCGGCCACCCTCGCGAGCTGGACGCCTATGCCCGCGCTTGCTTCGAAAACCTCTACGGGCAGCCGTTGGACGACTGGCGCATCGTGCTGTCACCGGAGCCTGCCGGTGCCGCCCGCATCGCCACGGCGCTGCCCGAAGCCTTGCTGCAGCGGCTGCAGGCACTGGGCCGGGAAAGCCGCCTGAGCCTGCGCTCGGTGCAGCCATACCTGATGGCTGCCTACAACCGTTGCTGGTCACAGCTGGAGCAGGGTGACTTCCTGTTCGTGCTGGCCGAGCCGCGCCGCAGTGTATTGCTGCTGGCCGCCGGCGGTGCCTGGCAACAAGTGCTGGCGCAAGGCTGCGCTGACAGCGACCAGGCCCTGCAAGCACTGATCGAGCGTACCTGTGAGCTGTACGGCGAGCACCTGCCGCGGGTGTACCTGCATGCCCCGGGCCGCTGCGACGTGCCGCAACTGGCGGCCGTGCAATTGTGCCAGCCGGCCAGCGAAGCCGACCCGCTGTGCGCCATGTGGCGGGCGGTGGCCTGACATGCGCCGCCTCGACCTGGAATTCCAGCCACGGCGCAGCGGACCGCTGGTTTGGTCGCTGCTCATCCTTGCCTGCGCCATGGTCGCCGGCCTGGTGCTGCTGCAGCAACGCTTGCAGACCGAGCACGTGGCGCTGGAAGCCAGCGTCCATAGCCTGGAACTGCAACTGGGCCGGCGCCCGGCCATCGCACAACCCAATAACAGCGCTGCCAGCCGGGAGCAGGCTGAGCGCCTGGCACAAATGCGCAGTGTGTCGCAGCAACTGCAACGCCCTTGGCAGCAACTGTTCGCCATGCTTGAAGCCATGCCGCAGGACGACGTCGCGCTGCTCGGTCTGACGCCGGATGCGCGCAAGGGCCAGGTGCGCATTGCCGCCGAGGCGCGCAACCTCGAAGCGATGCTGCAGTACCACCAGCGCCTGGAAGCCAGCGATGAGCTCAGCGACGTGTCGCTGCTCAACCACGAAGTGCTCGCTGCGCGGCCCGAGCACCCGGTGCGCTTCACCCTCACCGCCACCTGGGAGACCGGCCATGCGCGCCCTTGAACCGTTCAGCAGCCTGATCCTCCAGGAGCGCCTGCGCGTTGTCGGCCCGGTAGGCCTGGCTGCCGTAGCCGTGGGCCTGCTCGCCATTGGCGTGGGGTGTGCCGGTGTGCTGCCGCAATGGCAAAGCGTACGCGAACTGCGCGCCAGCGAAGCGCAGGCCAGCGAACAGGTGGGGCGTGTCAAGCGGGGTGAGCTGAAGATTGCGGTCCAGCCCGAGCAGCAGGCCCTCGACAGCCTGCGCCAGCAACTGCCCGGTCAGCCCCAGGCCAGCGAGCTGATCGAGCGTCTGTACCGCCTGGCCAGCGCCGAGCGCATCAGCTTGGCCCGCGGTGAATACGCGCTGGGCATCGACCCCAAGACCCAGCTGGCCCGCTACCAGATCGTGCTGCCAGTGCGCGGCAGCTACCCGCAGATTCGCGGCTTTATCAAGGGCCTGCTCAAGCAACTGCCGACGCTGGTGCTGGAAGACCTTGAGCTGCAACGCAAACGCATCGGCGACAGCGAGCTCAATGCCCGCCTGCGCATGACCCTTTACCTGTCGAGGTCATGATGAACACACAACGTGCAGTCATCTGGGCCGGCTTCCTCGGCGTGAGCGCGGCGCTGGCCTGGGCACCGGACCATTGGTTTGGCCAGGACGATGGCGTCGCGGCCTTCGNTGGTCGGCGCGGGCTTACCCGCGAAAGGGCCGGAACAGGCCTCCCGCGACCTGTTCCCAACCCAGCAATGGACGCCACCCCAAACCCTGGCCACGGTCACCGAGCAACCCGTCATGACCGCGCCTGTCGTCGCCGCGGCCCCGACGGCCCCGGAACTGCCTTTCCAGTTCATCGGCCGCATGGGTGACCGCGACGACCTGCAGGTCTTCCTGCAGAGCGGCGAAAAACTCTACGTCGTGCGCCAAGGCGACGTGATCGAAGACACCTATCGCCTCGATCGGGTATCGGCCAGTGAGCTGAACCTGGTCTACCTGCCTTTGCACCAGTCGCAGACCTTGTCTGTCGGGAGCGCACCATGAAGTCGTCAAAGCTGTGCAAGCCTGCTCCGTTTCTGCTCGTGGCGCTGTGCGTGGCCATTGCCGGTTGCGGCTCCAGTGCGGTTCGCCAGGACAGCGACCAGTTGATGAAAGAGGGCCAGTACGAGGCCGGCATCGCCCGCCTGGAAGAGGCCCTGCGCGACGACCCGCGTGACACAGAGCTGAATATCGCCCTGGCCCACAGCCGCCAGGCGGCAGTCGAGGCCCTGATTAGCCAGGCCGACAGCGACCGCGTCCGCCACGACTTCGCCAATGCCCGCATGGGCTATGGCCGGGTGCTCACCCTGGAGCCGAACAACCGCCGCGCCCAGGATGGCATTCGCCAGCTGGAGCTGATCCGCACCCTGGACGATCGCGTAGCGCTTGGCCAGGCGGCGCTGCGCCAGGGCGACCTGTTCGGTGCCGAACGTTACATGCGCGAAGTCTTGCGTCTGGACCCGCAGAACCAGAAGGGCATAACCCTGCGCAGCGACATCGAAAACGTGCAGGCACGCACCGCGCAGCCGTACCCGCAATTGCGCAGCAAGCTCGAGCGGCCGGTCACCCTGGAGTTTCGCGATGCCAACCTGAAGACCATCTTCGAAGTGCTGTCGCAGGTGGCCGGCATCAACTTCATCTTCGACAAGGACCTGCGCCCGGACATGAAAGCCACCATCTTCGTGCGCGAGGTGCGCATCGAGGACGCGATAGCGCTGCTGCTGGAACAAAACCAGCTGCGCCAGAAGATCGTCAACGACAACACCGTCATGGTCTACCCCGATTCGCCGCAGAAGACCAAGGACTACCAGGAACTGGTCATGCGTACGTTCTACCTGACCAGCATCGACGCCAATACCGCGTTGAACATGGTCAAGACCATGCTCAAGACCCGCGACGTGTTCGTTGACGAGCGCCTCAACACCCTGACCATGCGCGACACGTCGGACGCGGTGCGCATGGCCGAGAAGCTGCTGCAGTCGCAGGACCAGTCCAACCCCGAGGTGGTGCTGGAAGTGGAGGTGATGGAGGTGGCCACCTCGCGCATCCTCGACCTTGGCCTGCAATGGCCGAACACCTTCGGCGTGCTGAGCGACGATGGCAACCCGGTCAGCGTGCTCGACCAGCTCAAGGGCATCAGTTCCAGCCGCATCAGCATTGCGCCGGCGCCGCAGGCCAAGATCAACGCCCAGGACAAGGACATCAACACCCTGGCCAGCCCGGTGATCCGCGTCAGCAACCGCGAGCAAGCGCGCATCCACATCGGCCAGCGGGTACCGATCATCAGCGCCACCTCGGTGCCATCGACCCAAGGGCCGGTCATTACCGAGAGCGTCACCTACCTGGACGTCGGCCTGAAGCTTGAAGTGCAGCCCACCGTGCACCTGAACAACGAAGTGGCGATCAAGGTGGCGCTCGAGGTCAGCAACGCCACCCCGCTGGAGGCCACCCGCCAGGGCACCATCCCGGTCCAGGTCGACACCCGCAACGCGCAGACCAGCCTGCGCCTGCATGACGGCGAAACCCAGGTGCTGGCCGGCCTGGTGCGCAACGACCACAACGCCAGTGGCAACAAGATTCCCGGCCTTGGCGATATCCCGGGCCTGGGCCGGCTGTTCGGCAGCAACAAGGACGACATGAGCAAGAGTGAGCTGGTGCTGGCGATCACCCCGCGCATCGTACGTAACCTGCCGTACCAGAGCCCGTCGGACATGGAGTTTTCCACGGGCACCGAGTCGGCCATGCAGGTGCGCCAGATGGCGCCACTGCCGCCGATGGACGTACCCGGTAATGCGCCGACCACCGATGAACCGGTCGTGGACAGCCAGATGGCGGTCGCCCCGGTCAACGGGAGCCCACGGCCATGAACGCGCGGCGTCGCATGCACGGCTTCAGCCTGATCGAGGTGGTGCTGACCCTGGCACTGCTCGGGTTGCTCGCCAGCATGGCCGCGCCGCTGACCGAAACGGTGGTACGCCGCGGCAAGGAGCAGCAACTGCGCGAGGCGCTGTACCAGATTCGCGACGCCATCGATGCCTACAAGCGGGCCTTCGACGCCGGCTACATCGAGAAGCGCGTGGACAGCAGTGGCTACCCGCCGAACCTGCAGGTGCTGGTAGAGGGCGTGCGCGATGTGCGCAGTGCCAAGGGCGCCAAGTTCTACTTCCTGCGGCGCATCCCGCACGACCCGCTGGTGGCGGCAAAGGATGAAGACGAAGGCGGCTGGGGCCTGCGTGCCTACGACAGCAGCCCCGACAACCCGCGCGACGGCGAAGACGTGTTCGACGTGTATTCCAGGGCCCGCGGCAAAGGCCTGAACAATATCCCTTACGGACAATGGTGACAGCCATGAAACGCAGCAAAGGCTTCACCCTGATCGAACTGCTGGTGGTGATGGCGATCATCGCCACGCTGATGACCATCGCCATGCCGCGCTACTTCAACAGCCTGGAAAGCTCGCGCGAGGCCACCCTGCGTCAGAGCCTGGCAGTGCTACGCGAGGCGCTGGACCACTACTACGGTGATACCGGCCACTACCCCGATTCGCTGGAACAACTGGTGGAGCAACGTTACCTGCGCAACACACCGGTCGACCCGATCACCGAGCGCAGCGATGCCTGGCAGCTGGTGCCGCCGCCCGAGGGTGTGGCGGGCGGCGTGGCCGACATCAAGAGCGGTGCCACAGGGAGGGCGCGTGATGGCAGCCTCTTCGCTGAATGGTAAGGCCAACGGCGGCTTCACCTACCTGGGTGTGCTGCTGCTGATTGCGGTCAGCAGCGTGGCCCTGGCGGCCACCGGCACGATCTGGGCGAGCGCCGCCCAACGCGATCGCGAACGCCAGTTGCTGTGGGTAGGCAGCCAGTACGCCCAGGCCCTGCGCAGCTACTACCGCGCATCCCCCGGGCTGGCCCAGTACCCGCAAGACCTGGCCGACCTGCTGCAGGACAACCGTTTCCCGCAGGCCAAACGGCACATCCGCAGGCTTTACCCTGACCCGATCAGCAACAGCGACGAATGGGGCCTGCTGCGCTCGATCGACGGCCGTATCACTGGCGTCTACAGCCGTTCGGACGCCACCCCTTTCAAGCGCAGTGGCTTCAGCGCCGAATGGAGCGGGTTCGAGGGGATGGAGCACTACAGCGACTGGCAGTTCGTCGCCGAGCAGGCCTTTACCGAAAGTGCACGCGGTGTGCAGACGAATGCAGGCCCGGGAGACACGCCATGAAGCGCCTGACTGCGCTGTGCCTGAGCCTGCTGCTGATGGCTGGGGTGACCACCTGCGCCAAGGCGGGTGCTGAAGACGAGATGCAGGGTTTTATCGTCGACAACACCATCTCGCACATTGGCCACGACTTTTACTACTACTTCGCCGACCGCCTGCGTGCCACCAGCCGTCTGGACTTCAACCTGGTGGTACGCGAACGCCCGGATGCCCGCTGGGGCAGCCTGGTGACGGTGGAGTTCGAGCGTGAAGTGGTGTACCGCCGCTTCCTGCCACCCAATACCACCGAGCTCAAAGACGAGGCCGTCGCCGCTGCCGACCTGGTCAAGCAGCAGATCATTCAACGCAAGCTGCAACGTCTGCTACAGGACACCACCGACTTGGAGAGGGACGAGCTATGAACCACCGCATACCCCGTTGCATTGCCGCCTGCCTGCTGGCCAGCGCCTGTGCTGCCCAGGCCACCGAGCTGGTGTACACCCCGGTCAACCCGGCCTTTGGCGGCAACCCGTTGAACGGCACATGGCTGCTGAACAACGCCCAGGCGCAGAACGACTACGACGACCCGGACCTCAAGGACCGCGCCTCGGCCTTTACCGGCACCACGGCCCTTGAGCGCTTCAGCAACCAGCTGGAGTCGCGGATGTTGTCGCAGTTGCTGGACAACATCAGTAATGGCAACACCGGCAGCATGGCGACCGATGCGTTTCTCATCGACGTCATCGACGATTCCGGGGCCTTGAGCATCAAGGTCACCGATCGTGCCACAGGAGAAATTTCGATCATTGAGGTCAGCGGCCTGAACCCCTGAGAGGGAAGGGCTTTTATGTTGGGGAGAGAACACCATGAAACGTCTGCTGAGCGCGCTGCTGATCCTCACCGCCCTGGGCCTGCAAAGTGGTTGCAGCCTGCGCGAACCCATGTCGGCCGAACAGGACTCGGAAACCCCGACCCTGACCCCTCGGGCCTCGACCTACTACGACCTGATCAACATGCCACGGCCCAAAGGCCGGCTGATGGCCGTGGTGTACGGCTTCCGCGACCAGACCGGGCAGTACAAGCCGACCCCGGCCAGCTCGTTTTCCACCAGCGTCACCCAAGGCGCGGCCAGCATGTTGATGGACGCCTTGAGTGCCAGCGGCTGGTTCGTGGTGCTGGAGCGTGAAGGGCTGCAGAACCTGCTGACCGAGCGCAAGATCATCCGCGCGTCGCAGAAAAAGCCGGATGTCGCGGAAAACATCATGGGCGAACTGCCCCCGCTGCAGGCCGCCAACCTGATGCTGGAGGGCGGCATCATTGCCTACGACACCAACGTGCGCAGCGGCGGCGAAGGCGCCCGCTACCTGGGGATCGACATCTCCCGCGAGTACCGGGTGGACCAGGTCACCGTCAACCTGCGCGCTGTGGACGTGCGCACCGGGCAGGTGCTGGCCAACGTGATGACCAGCAAGACCATCTACTCGGTAGGGCGCAGTGCCGGCGTGTTCAAGTTCATCGAGTTCAAGAAACTGCTGGAAGCCGAGGTGGGGTATACCACCAATGAACCGGCGCAGTTGTGCGTGCTGTCGGCGATCGAAGCGGCGGTGGGGCACTTGCTGGCGCAGGGGATCGAGCGGCGGTTGTGGCAGGTGGCGGGGGATCCAGCTGATGGCAAGGCCACGGTGGACAAGTTCTTGAGCCAGAATCTGCAGCCTTGAAGCAGATTCAACGGCACCTGCGCGGTCGATGTGGGGCCTTGTGTCGCGATAATGCAGCCATCCACCGTTGTTCGCCGTTCGTTCGGGCGTGGATTACGAAGATGCGTTGGTGCACCTGTCCACGCTGCTGAAAGGGGCGTTTGTGACCAACCTCAAGGCACTGGAACTGGCCAAGGGCACCTGCCGTGACCTGCTGTTGAGCAATGACCATGGGTTGGATTCGGCCAAGGCGGTGGTGGAGGCGTTGCTGGATGGGGTTGAGAGGCAGCAGCTGGCTGGGCGGAAGGCGGCGTCGAGTGCCTGACGGGGCTTGGGTATTGGTGATAGCGATCGATATCCCTGATTGACCTCGAGGGCCTCTTCGCGGGCTCGNGGTGCCACCCTGTGGGAGCGGGCAAGCCCGCGAAGCAGGCGACGCGGTGTATCGCACCGGCAACGCCGGTGATCGCCGGCAAGCCAGCGCCCACAACAATTGCGCCCGCTTAAAGTAACCTGGCCAGCTACACCCCAATCCATCCACTACCAGATGACGGCCAGCCATTTCTCCCGCACACTGCGGAAAATTCCCAAGCCCGTACCCTGCCAACGTTGCAGGGCACAGCCGGAGTAGAAAATGGCGCGACAACTTATAACAAACGCCCACGACCCGCTGCACGAATCCCGCGAGGCCCGCCTGAAGCTGGTCAGCGAAGGCGAACTACCGCTGGGCATGCTGCGTGATGAGATCGACGCTTCCTGGCGCCGCAGCCTGGGCCACGGCCTGGATTGCCTGCAGGGCGAACAGGTCGGCTTGGGCTTGGAACAGGGCCATGACCTGCGCCTGCTGCTGGCGCGCAACCGCCTGTTGATCGATGCCGTTACCCCCGAACTCGACTACCTGGTCGCGCGCCAGGGCAAGGCTGGCATCGTCATCCTCGGCGATGCCCAGGCCAACGTGCTGGCCATCGAAGGCCAGAAGCACGTGCTGCAACGCGAAGGCCTGCGCGATCTGCACCCGGGCAGTTGCTGGAGCGAATCGCTGCGCGGCACCAATGCCATCGGCACGGCCGTGGTCGAAGGCCGGCCGACGCTGATCAACTGCGGCGAACATTACCTTGACCGCCTGAGCCCGTTCTCCTGTACTTCCGTGCCACTGCGCGACCCGCGGGGCGAGGTGATCGGCGTGCTCGACATCACCCGCGAAGGGGTGATGGCGCAACCGCAGGACAGCCTGTCGACCCTGATGCTGGCGGCCGGCAACATTGAAAGCCGCCTGTTTGGCCTGTGCCACCCGGACCAGTTGGTGCTGGCCTTCCACAGCCGCCCGCAGTACCTCAACAGTGCCTGGCACGGCCTGTTGGCCCTGAGCCTGGACGGCGAAGTGCTGGCTGCCAACGACAGTGCCTGCCAGCTGTTGCAGGTGCCGCGTCACGAACTGATTGGTCGGCGCAGCACCGACCTGCTGGGCGAACGTTCCCCGGCCTTTATCGCTCGCCTGTGGCAGGGTGGGGTCAGCAGCGTGCAGACCGCCAAGGGCGAGTTCTATTTCCGTGCCCTACAGCTGCCGCGCCATGGCCGGGTAACCCCCAGCACACCATCCAGCAAGCCGGCCTTGAGCAAACAGTCACCTGCACTCGATGCTCTGGCCGGTGGTGATCAACGCCTGGCGCGCAACCTGCGCATGGCTCGCCAGGGGCTGGGCAATGGTTTGCCAGTGCTGCTGCTGGGCGAAACCGGTACCGGCAAGGAAGTGGTCGCTCGCGCCTTGCACCAGGCCAGCCCGCGTGCCGACAAACCGTTTGTGGCAGTCAACTGCGCGGCCATTCCCGAAGGGCTGATCGAGTCCGAGCTGTTCGGCTACCGTGAGGGCGCCTTCACCGGTTCGCGCCGGGGCGGCATGGTCGGGCGGCTGATGCAGGCCCATGGTGGCACGCTGTTCCTCGACGAAATCGGCGACATGCCGCTGGCCCTGCAAGCACGCCTGCTGCGGGTGCTGCAGGAGCGCCGCGTAGCACCCTTGGGGGCGGGCGACGAGCAGGACATCGACGTGGCGCTGATCTGCGCCACCCACCGCGACCTCAAGCTCCTGGTGCAGGAGCAGCACTTCCGTGAAGACCTGTTCTACCGGGTCAACGGCGTGTCGCTGCGCCTGCCGGCCCTGCGCGAACGCGACGACCTGGCGGCGATCATCCAAGGCCTGCTGGACAAGGCCGATGCGCGTGGCGTAACCCTCGACCCGGCGTTGACCGCGTTGCTCGAAGGCTTCGACTGGCCAGGCAACATCCGCCAGCTGGAAATGGTGGTGCGCACCGCCCTCGCCATGCGCGAGGATGGCGAGCAGGTGCTGACACTCGATCACCTTACCGACTGCCTGCTGGACGAACTCGCCAGCAGCGCAGCGCCCTCCGGCAGCCTCAAGGACAGTGAACTGGAACAGATTCGCGGTGCTCTGGCGCGCCACCAGGGCAACGTCTCGGCCGCCGCCGCGGCACTGGGTATCAGCCGGGCGACGCTGTACCGCAAGCTCAAGCAGTTGCGCGGCTGACGTGGGCGGCCTGTTCGCAAGGCTGGTGGATTCCAGCGACCCTGTACTCATGCGCCAGGCGTTGGCCTGGCTGTATGGTTTCGTGCGCCCACACCGACGTGCCATCGGCCTGTTGCTCGGCTTATCGCTGGGTGCATCGCTGCTGGCGCTGGCGCAACCCTGGCTGGTCAAGACCCTGATCGACGAAGGGCTGTTGGCCAAGGACTACCAGACCCTCTGGCACATGGCGGCAATCATGATCGGCGCGGGCCTGCTGGGCACTGTGCTGGCCGGCGTCAACCGCTACCTGCATACGCGCCTGTCGGGGCGCATCCTGTTCGCCCTGCGCGACGACCTTTACCGCCATTTGCAGCAATTGTCACCGACCTTCTACGGGCGGCGGCGTATCGGCGACATCCTTTCGCGGCTGGATGGCGATGTGGCAGAGATCCAGCGCTTTGCCGTGGACTCGCTGTTCTCGGCGGTGTCGGCGGTGATCGGCCTGGTGGGTGCGGTGACGTTGATGCTGATGCTGTCGTGGCAGTTGTCCCTGTTGCTGGCGGTGCTGGTGCCGATCGAGGTGCTGTGGCTGCGCTGGATGCGGCGCAAGGTGGAACGCGAAGTGCGCAACCTGCGTGAGCGCTCGGCGGATGTGTCGTCTTTTCTGGTCGAGACCCTGCCGGCGATGAAGTTCATTCAGGCGGCCGGCCAGCAAGGCCGGGAAGCAGGGCGCCTGGACCAGCTTGGGCAAGGTTACATGCGCCAGTTACTGAAGGTGCAGGTGACCGAATTCTTCACCCAGGCTATCCCCGGCACGCTCACCTCGTGGTGCCGCGCCTGTGCGTTCCTGATCGGTGGCTGGTGGGTGATCCAGGGTACCTGGCAGTTGGGCGCGTTGATCGCCTTTTCTACCTACATGGGCATGGCCGTGGGTCCGGTGCAGAGCCTGCTGGGCCTGTATGTGGCGGTGCAGCGCATGGCCGTGAGCCTGGGGCGGGTCATGGAGCTCAAGCGCGAAGCGGTGACCGTGCATCAGGCAGTCAATCCGCAGCCCATGCCTGACGGCCCAGGCGAGTTACGCCTGGAGGCGCTGAGCTTTGCCCATGAGGGGCGCCAGGGTGCGGTACTGAACAACGTGCAGGTGAGCATCCCGGGTGGCCTGAAAGTCGCCATCAGCGGTGCCTCCGGCGTGGGCAAGTCAACCCTGATCGACCTGCTGCAGCGCTTCTACGACCCGGACGCCGGGCGCATCCTGCTGGACGGCGTCGACCTGCGCGACCTTGACCTGGCTGCGCTGCGCAGGCGAATCGCCGTGGTCAGCCAGGACATCGTGCTGTTCCGTGGCACCCTGGCGCAGAACCTGGCTTATGGCGTGCCCGAGGCCAGCCGTGATGAACTGGAACGGGTGGTGCGCCTGGCGCGGCTGGACAGCCTGGTCGACAGCCTGCCGCTGAGCCTGGATGGCTTGCTGGGCGAGCGCGGCCAGCAGTTGTCCGGGGGGCAGAAACAACGCATCGCCATTGCTCGTGCAGTGTTGCAGGCCCCGGCGATCCTGGTGCTGGACGAGGCCACTTCGGCGGTGGACGAAGCCACCGAGCGTGAAGTGATCGCGGCCATCGACCAGCTGTTCGCCGGCCGCACGCGCATCCTGATCAGCCACCGGGCTTCGACCTTGGCCGATGCCGACCTGCACCTGCAACTGCATGACGGCCAGTTGCAGGTGCTGGCGCAGGAGGTGATCAAGCATGGGCACTGACGTGCGCGTTGGCATCATCGACAGTGGCTGTTCGCCGGAGCAGGCCAACGGCTTGCGGGACGCCCGCCGTTTCTGGCTGGAAGACGGCCAGTTGCGCGAAGGTGAAATGCTCCCAGACCAACTTGGGCACGGCAGTGCAGTGCTCGCCAGCTTGCAACACCAGGCTGGTCCTGTGTCGGTGCTGGTGGCTCAGGTGTTCAGTGCCCAGGCCAGCACCAGTGCGTTGCAGGTGGCTGCCGCATTGCTGTGGCTGGTGGAGTCGGGGGCCACGCTGGTTAACCTGAGCCTGGGCTTGCAGCAGGACCGGCCCGTGCTGCACCAGGCCTGTGCCGAGGCTTTGGCCGCGGGTGTGCTGTTGTGTGCATCCAGCCCGGCGCAGGGTGGGCCGGTGTTCCCGGCCAGCTACCCGGGTGTCATTCGGGTCACTGGCGATGCCCGCTGTGCACCGGGCCAGTGGTCGTGGCTGGGTACTCGACAGGCGGATTTTGGCGCGTACGTGGGTGCGAGTGAGCGGGCGGGTGCGAGCCTGGGTTGCGCGGCGTTGAGCGGGAAGATTGCCGCCTTGCTGCGTGATGCCCAGGGAATGGACCGCCAGCAAGTGCATGACTGGTTGCGTGAACATGCGGCCTTCAAAGGGCCCGAGCGGCGAGGTGGCCGCCATGGCTGAGTTGCGCATTGTGGTGCTGGGTGCCGGCCCTGCGGGTGCCGCCACGGCCATTGGCTTGCGGCGGTTGGGTTACACCGTGACGGTGGTGTCGCAATGGCGCCGTTTCGCCGCAGTTGAAGGCGTTTCGCAGCGGGTGCTGGAGGGCTTGCGTCACGCAGGCCTTGGCGAGGCCTTGAGCCAGGCGGCCATGCCGGCCACTCGCCAAGTGCTCTGGAACGGCCAGCACCTGCACATGAACCAGGAGTTTTTGCTCGACCGGCAACGCTTTGACCAGGCGCTGCGCGAAGACCTTCAGCGCGCAGGCGTGAGTGTGGTCAAGGGGCGGGTGCGAGAGGTCGTGCAGGGGGGCGGTCATCATGTGCGCCTGGACGATGGGCAGGTGCTGACTGCTGATTTCCTGGTCGAGGCCCGAGGCCGTCAGGCGCCCCTGGCCGCAGACCGCCTGCGTGGGCCGGAAACGGTCAGCTTGCTCAATGTCTGGCAGGGTAGCCCCGGTGCGCCTGCGTCGGCGGTGGAGAGCCTGGAGGATGGCTGGGCGTGGATGGCACGGCTGGAAGATGGCCGCTGTTACTGGCAAGTCACCCAGGACGCTGCCGGGCTGCCGGGAAAGGCTGGGCTGGCAGCGTACTGCGTGGCGTTGCGGGGCCGCAGCGCGTTGGTCGCTGAACTGTTCGACGATCAGGCATTGATACCGGCACGGGTGCATGCACGCAGCAGTAGCGCCATTCTGGCGGGTGAATGTGTCGGGCAGGACTGGATCCGGGTGGGGGATGCCGCCATGGCCGTTGACCCGCTGTCGGGCAACGGGATTTTTCAGTCGCTCTCTTCGGCATTGCAGGCGCCGGTGGTGATCAATACGTTGCTGCGCAGGCCTGAGCGGGCCGAGCTGGCGCGGCAGTTTCACCAGCAGCGGGTCGAGCAGCTGTTCTTGCGTTTTGCCCGCATTGGCCGGGATTTTTATGCCCAGGAACAAAGCCGGGTGGGGCAACCGTTCTGGGCCCGGCGCCAAGGCTGGCCGGATGCGCAACCCCTGCATCAGGCGGCTGATTGGCAAGCGGTGCGGGTTGAGCGGCGGCCGGTGCTGCGTGACGGGCTGGTGGATGAAGCCGAGGTCGTGGTGACGGCGGACCAGCCGCTGGGGGTTTGGCATTTGCAGGGGGTGGAACTGGCGCCTGTGGTGCGACAAATACGCAGTGGGCGGCCTTTTGAGGCAGTGTTGTCGGGGCTTGCGAGTGAACAGCAGAGAATAGTGCGGCGGTGGCTAGGGGAGCAGGGGTTGGTTTGAGATTGTCGGGGCCGCTTTGCGGCCCATCGCGACGCAAGGCNNTCGCGATGGGCTGCGAAGCAGCCCCAGGATGTCGGATCAGAAAAAGGTCCCGACAATCAATTGCAGGTAAGTCCCGGTATCCCGCCCACCCAGCTGCGTACCGCCATTGGCCGCACTGCGCTCCGGTTTGTAGAACCCCACCACCGGGCTGATCAGCAGGTGGTCGTTGACCATCCATTCCACATACAGGTCCAACTCGTGCCCGCCAAGGTTGCCCTGGTCGGTGTCCAGCGTGTCGAAGTCGAAGTACAGCGCGCCGACGGTCAGGTTGTCCCGTGGCTTGCCCTTCAGCGCTACATGGTGCACTTGGCTGTTCTTGTTGAACGGCCCGGCATAGTTGGCTGCCACTTCACCCTGGAACCAGGTGCCGTAACCCCGGCTGAGGCCATAGAACAGCGGGTCGAAGCCTTCGGAGAAGCGGCTGTAGCGGTAGGTGGTGGTGGGTGACCAGGGCAGTTGGGAGAAGGTCCAGCTGCCCTCCAGGTACCAGGCATTCTCGCGCCCGCCGGTCTTGTCCTGGGTCACGTACTCGGCGGCCAGCTCCAGGTCTTTGACGCCCAGGTTGCCGCGCCCGCGCAGGCTGGCGGTGTCCATGCCGTCGCGGTGTTCCAGGCCCATGATCTGCGCGTAGCGCTGGTCCACGTCGAGGCCGCGGATCCAGCTCAGGCCGACGGTACCGGTATCGGCGACGTGCTCCAGGTTGGCGACCGCCAGGGAAGTGTCGGCCTGGTAATGGTTGTCGGACTTCAACCACATCAGGTCACCGCGCCAGCCCTGGTTGCCGCCCAAGTGCAGCACGGCGGTGCGGTCGAAGGCCTTGCGTGCGGCCAGGTAGTAGGCACCGCCGCGATCGAAGTTGGCCCCCAGGTCGACCTTGCCCAGGTTGACCGGGTCACCCTGGATCAGAAAACCATCACCCAGGGTGACGACCTGGCGGCCACCGGAAATGTCCACGCCATCTTCGCCCAGCGCCGGGAACAGGTTGGCCGAGCGCCAGCCCAGGTACAAGTCTTCGATGGCGGTGCGGCGTTCGTCGCCCAAGGTCAGGCCGGCGGCGTCGCCATCGCCCCAGGTGGCGGAACTGAGCAGGCTGAAGGCCCCGTAGAGGGTGCCGCTATTGGCCAGGGTCTGGCTGCCGTTGAGGCCGTATTTGACGTAGCCTTCCTGCCAGGCGGTGCTGCCCGGTTGGCGGTTGCCGGCCTGGTTGAAGCTTTCGTCGCTGTGGAAGACGCCGAACAGGGCTTCGAGGTTGGCGTTGAGGGTGGTGCCATCGTGGTTGTACAGCTCGTAGGCTTGGCTGGCGGGGGCGGTTAACAGCAGGGCCAATGTGCAGGCGAGTGTGTGCCTCATGGGTTTGCTCCATGGTTTTTATTGTTGTTTTTTTGTTGCCTGTGCCGGCCTCTTCNAAGGCACGTGATACCGGGTGTAGGAGCGGGTTCACCCGCGAAGAGGCCGGTACAGGAAAAAGGATCAGAGCTTGATCAACACCGATTTCAGCTCGGTGTAGTGCTCGATGGCCGCTGAGCCCATCTCACGACCAACGCCAGACATCTTGTAGCCACCAAACGGCAGCGCCGGGTCCAGCGCGCTGTGGCAGTTGACCCACACCGAGCCGGACTTGATGCGCGGGATCATGCGGTGCACAGCGGCCAGGTCGTTGGACCAGATACTTGCACCCAGGCCGTAGGGATTGTCGTTGGCCATGCCGATCACTTCGTCGATGTCATCGAATGGCATCGCCACCAGTACCGGCCCGAAGATTTCTTCCTGTACCAGGCGGTGACGCTGGTTAACATCGACAAGCACCGTCGGCTTGACGAAGTAACCAGGCCCGAAACCTTCACCCCCGCAGGCGATGGTGGCGCCCAGTTCGCGGCCGAGCTCGATGTAGCCAGTGACGCGGTCCTGCTGCTTGGCTGAAATCAGCGGGCCCATCTGCACCGCCGGGTCCAGCCCGTTGCCCAGCTTCATGGCATTGGCTATTGCGGCGATGTTGGCCACCACATTGTCGAAGTGCTTGCGGTGCACATACAGCCGCGAGCCTGCGCAGCACACCTGGCCCTGGTTGAAGAAGATCGCCGTGGCCGCACCGGCTGCGGCCTCCTGCAGGTTGGCGTCGGGCATGACGATGGTCGGCGATTTGCCGCCCAGTTCCAGGGTGACGCGGGTCATGTTGTCCATGGCCGCCTTGCCGATCAGCTTGCCGACCTCGGTGGAGCCGGTGAAGGTCAGTTTGTCTACGCCGGGGTGGCGGCTGAGCGCGGCGCCGGCGTTCAGGCCAGTACCGGTAACCACGTTGAACACGCCGGCCGGGTAGCCGGCCTCGTCGACCAGCTCGGCCAGCTTGAGCACGCTCAGTGGGGTTTCATCGGCAGGCTTGAGCACCACGGTGCAGCCGGTGGCCAGTGCCGGGCCGAGCTTCCAGCAGGCCAGCAGCAGTGGGAAGTTCCAGGCAACGATGGCGCCAACCACGCCCACTGCCTCGCGACGCACGAAGCCGTGGAACTGGTCGTTAGGCATCAGCGGCATGGACGCTTCGACGGTGCTACCCTCGATCTTGGTGGCCCAGCCCGCCATATAGCGCAGGAAGTCGATGGCCAGTTGCACGTCCATCACCTGGGCCACGGCGGCGCTCTTGCCATTGTTCAGGCATTCCAGTTCGGCCAGCTGGCGCGCATCGCGCTCCATCAGGTCGGCCAGGCGCCACAGCAGGTTCTGCCGCTCGCGCGGGCGCATGCGGCTCCAGGGCGAGTCGTCGAAGGCCTGGCGCGCAGCGCGCACGGCGCGGTCGACATCTTCGGCCTCGGCGGCCGGCACTTCACCCAGCACCTCGCCGGTGGCCGGGTTGCGGAACGACAGGGTGCGACCGCTGGCGGCGTCCTGCCAGTCGGCCCCGATGCGCATCTTCAGCTTGCGTTCGAGAAAGGCGCGGGTGGCGGGCAGGATGGGCAGTTCGGAAAGCATGGGGCTGTGCCTCTTGTCATTGGATGTGACGGGCACTGGCGCAATGGCCGTGCCAACCTGGGCCGATGGCCGCAAAGCGTTGTGGGCGTTGGGTTTTGCCTGAGCGCAAGGCTGCGATTGCCAGGTTGCGCTGTTGCACATTGAGACGGTGTGAGACGGTGGTGAAACAGTGGCTGCTCGGCCTCTTCGCGGGCCCTGTCTCAACATGAAACACCCTGTCGCGAAATGGCACGCTGCAAATGGCCATCCCGGCTCCTGGCCAAGCCCCGAAAACCGCTTAAAGGGTTGAAAGGAAACGCTTTTACCCTAACTGGCACAGTTCCTGTATTACAACCGTCACATGCACACCTGCTGTACCAAAGCGTGCGAAAACGATAAGAACAACAACCGTGGAGGTCTGACCTTGAAGACGACTCGACTCCGGCGGCATGCGGGCAAACTGGCGCTGGTCGCCGCCGCGCTGCTGAGCACCCAGGCCATGGCGGCCGAGCAGGGCCCGAGCCTGTTGCAGAACAAGTGCATGGGGTGCCATATCCCCGAAGGCAACGACACCTATAGCCGCATCAGCCACCAGCGCAAGACGCCGGAAGGCTGGCTGATGAGCATCGCCCGCATGCAGGTGATGCATGGCCTTCAGATCAGCGACGACGACCGTCGCACGCTGGTCAAATACCTGGCCGACAAACAGGGCCTGGCGCCCAGCGAAACCGATGGCGTGCGTTACGCCATGGAGCGTCGGCTCAATACCGTCGAGCACTTCGACACCCAGCTCAGCGAGACCTGTGGCCGTTGCCACTCGGGTGCCCGTGTCGCTTTGCAACGGCGCCCGGCCAAGGAGTGGGAACACCTGGTCCACTTCCACCTTGGCCAATGGCCGTCCCTTGAATACCAGGCCCAGGCGCGTGACCGCGACTGGCTGCCGATCGCCCTGCAGCAAGTGGTGCCGGACCTTGCCAAGCGCTTCCCGATGGACAGCGCGGCCTGGGACGAATGGCAGAAGGCCAAACCCAAGGCGGACGTACTGCCGGGGCAGTGGGCATTCAGTGGCCATATGCTGGCCAAGGGCGATGTACGTGGGGTGATGAGCGTCACGGCCGGAGAGGGCGATACCTTCAAGGTCGAGGTCAAGGGTGCTTACGCCGACGGTACACCGTTCAACGGCAGCGGCTCGGCCATCCTGTACAACGGTTATGAATGGCGGGGCAATGTGAAGGTTGGCGATGCCAACCTGCGCCAGGTGTTCGCCGCGCTGGATGGCGAAATGAAAGGCCGTATGTTCGAAGCCGATCACGATGAGCGCGGCCTGGACTTCAGCGCCGTAAAAGAAGGCAAGGCGCAGTTGCTGGCGGTACAACCGGCGTTCATCAAGGCCGGAGGTGAAAGCGAAATCACCCTGGTTGGCAGTGGCCTGACTGGCAAGCCGGACCTGGGTGCCGGGGTGGAAGTGACCGAAGTGCTGGAGCAGACCCCGACCCTGGTAAGGGTCAAGGCCCGTGCCGCGGCCGATGCCAGGCCAGGGCTGCGCGAGGTGGCGGTAGGTGCGCTCAAGGGCGTGAACCTGGCGGTTTACGACAAAGTCGATGAAGTGAAGGTCGTGCCGGCGTTCTCCATCGCGCGCATTGGCGAGAACGGTGCCTCCGTGCCGAAAGTGCAGGGGCGTTTCGAGGCCGAAGCCTGGGGCAAGGATGCCGATGGCCAGCCGCTGCGTATCGGCTACCTGCCGGCCAGCTGGAAGGTCGAGCCGTTCAACGAGCGTGCTGTCGAGGATGAAGACGTCAAGTTCGCCGGGCAGATGCAGGCCGACGGTGTGTTCGTGCCAGGCGGTGCCGGGCCCAACCCTGAGCGCAAGATGATGACCAACAACGCCGGTAACCTGAAGGTCATCGCCACACTGGCCGACGGTGGCCAGACCGGCGAAGGGCACATGATCGTCACCGTACAGCGCTGGAATAACCCGCCGCTGCCGTAACGGCAGGCTGCAACGGTTTTCCAACGGATCGATTATCGGGAGGTCGCCATGGGCGTACTACTGAACTTGGTCGAACGCAACCTGCACGAAGTACAGGTTGATGCCGACCGCATGCTGTTCCATATCCCCAGCAGTTCGCTGTTCACCGCTGACGCGGTGACCGGCGGCATCATCGACACCTTGCGCCAGCAGGGCTGCTCGGCCGAGGAGCTGATGCAGCGCCTTGGCCAGCAGTTTGCCGGCGACGATATCCAGGACACCCTGCGCGAGCTGATCGCGCTGGAGCTGGTCAGCGACGGCTCGCCGCTGACCCCGGAAATCGCCCTCAGGCAAGTCGAGCGCACCGCTCTTAACACCGTGGTGCTCAACGTCAACACCGGTTGCAACCTCAGCTGCACCTATTGCTACAAGGAAGACCTGGACAAGCCTTCCGCCGGCAAGAAGATGAGTACCGCCACCGCCGAAGCCTCGGTGGAGATGCTGCTCAAGGAATCACCCAACGAGCAGCGCTACAGCGTGGTGTTCTTCGGCGGCGAACCGCTGTCCAACCGGCCGTTGATCGAGCACATGGTGGCTTACTGCGAGCGGCGGTTCGCCGAAGCGGGCAAGCAGGTGGAGTTCATCATGACCACCAACGCTACTTTGCTGACCGAAGAAATCATCGATTGGCTCAACGCCCACCGCTTTGGCCTGTCGATCAGCATCGATGGCCCCAAGACCGTGCACGACCGCAACCGTATCACCGTGGGCGGGCAGGGCACCTATGACGTGGTGCGGCGCAAGGCCGACCTGCTGCTGTCGCGCTACACCAGCCGGCCAGTGGGTGCGCGGGTTACGCTGACCCGTGGCATTACTGACGTTGAAACCATTTGGAACCACCTGTTCAACGAAATGGGTTTCGCCGAGGTCGGCTTTGCCCCGGTTACCTCTGGCGACATGGCCGACTTCAACCTCACTGGCGACGAGCTGGTGCAAGTCTTCGCCAACATGAAGGCGCTCGGCCGGCGCTACCTGGAGGCGGCACTGGAGCACCGCAACATCGGGTTCTCCAACCTGCATCAGCTGATCACCGACATCCACGAAGGCCACAAGAAGGCCCTGCCGTGTGGCGCCGGGTTGAAGATGCTGGCAGTGGACCACGAAGGTGAGTTGAACCTGTGCCACCGCTTCACCGGCTCCAGCCTGCCCACCTTCGGTAACGTGCACCAGGGCGTGAAGCAGGCGCAGCTCAACGACTTCCTGTCGCAGCGCCTGGACCGCAGCAACACCGGCTGTGAAAGCTGTCGCATCCGCAACCTGTGCTCCGGCGGCTGCTATCACGAAAGCTATGCGCGCTACGGCGACCCGCAGCACCCGACGTATCACTACTGCGAGCTGATGCGCGACTGGGTGGACTTCGGCATTGAAGTCTACAGCCGCATCATGGCCGCCAACCCGGCCTTCATCGATCGCTACATCACCCCGCGGAAGGCGCACTGACATGAAGCACTTGAAGCCCCTGAACAACAAGGCGCGCATCCTGGAGCAGGCCGCCGCCGAAGACTGTGTCGAAGACGTGATGGCAATGAGCGCGGTGGCCGGCTGCACGGCCACTACCGACCCCGGCTGGGAGGTGGACGCCTTTGGCGGCGTGAGCTCGCTGTGCCAGCCGATGGAGGCCGACCTTTATGGTTGTTCCGACCCTTGCTGGTGGCCGGCCCAGGTGCCGGACATGATGAGCACCTACCAGGACTGGAACGCCCAGGCGACCAACTCGGCAGAGGACTGGCGCAACCTCGGCACCGTGTTCCCGAAAGACAAGTGACGGCCCAACAAGAATGACAAGGGGAAACCGCATGAAAGCTGGACGCTGCGCGCCATTGGCGCTCACCATCGCCGCCATGGCTTGCGCCGGGCTGGCACAGGCCGACGACACTGGCCCGGCACTCAAGGCTGGCCACGAATACATGATCGTGACCAACTACCCGAACAACCTGCATGTGGTCGATGTGGCCAGTGACACGGTCTACAAGAGCTGCCGGATGCCGGACAAGTTTGGCCCTGGCACCGCAATGATGGCGCCGGACAACCGCACCGCCTACGTGCTCAACAACCATTACGGCGACATCTACGGCATCGACCTGGACACCTGCAAGAACACCTTCCACGCCAACCTGTCCAGCGTAGCCGGTGAAGTCGGCCGCTCGATCTATTCGTTCGCCATCAGCCCAGACGGCAAAGAGGTGTATGCCACGGTCAACCCGACCCAGAGGCTGAACGACCATTACGTGGTCAAGCCACCCCGGCTGGAGGTGTTCAGCACCGCCGATGGCCTTCAGGCCAAGCCCGTACGCACCTTCCCGATGCCGCGCCAGGTGTACCTGATGCGCGCCTCCGACGATGGCAGCCTGTACGTTGCCGGGCCGGACATTTACAAGATGGACGTGAAGACCGGCAAATACTCGGTAGCCCTGCCGCTGCGCAACTGGAACCGCAAAGGCTACAGCGCCCCGGATGTGCTGTACTTCTGGCCGCACCAGAACCCGCGCCATGAGTTCACCATGCTGTACACCATTGCCAGGTTCAAGGATGACAAGCAGGACCCGGCCACCGCCGAACCGCTGTATGGCTACCTGAGCATCGACCTGAAGACCGGCAAGACCCACACCCAGGAGTTCGCCGACCTGACCGAGCTGTACTTCACCGGCCTGCGCTCGCCCAAGGACCCGAACCAGATCTACGGCGTGCTCAACCGCCTGGCCAAGTACGACATCAAACAGCGCAAGCTGATCAAGGCGGCTAATCTGGAGCACACCTACTACTGCGTGACGTTCGACAAGAAGGGCGACAAGCTTTACCTGGGCGGCACCTTCAATGACCTGGCGGTGTTCAACCCAGACACGCTGGAAAAGGTGAAGAACATCAAGTTGCCGGGGGGTGACATGTCTACCACGACGCCGCAGGTGTTCGTTCGCTAAACCGGTGTGTGCTTCTTCGCGGGTAAACCTACAAAGGACGGTGCCACATTTGAGGCCGGTGGAGGTTTTTGTAGGAGCGGGTTCACCCGCGAAGAAGCCAGCACAGAAAACACAAGAACAACAAGAGAACGCCTATGCCCCAGCCAAGCTACACCCAGGGCAACCAGGACAAGCCCCTGCTGACCCAATGCATCGGCGACGCCTTCGACGCCACCGTGGCCCGCTTCCCCGAGCGTGAGGCGCTGGTGGTTCACCATCAGGCCCTGCGCTACACGTGGCGGCAACTGGCCGACGCTGTCGACCAGCACGCCCGCGCGCTGATGGCCCTGGGCGTGCAGCCCGGTGACCGTCTTGGCATCTGGGCACCCAACTGCGCCGAGTGGTGCATTACCCAGTTTGCCAGCGCCAAGGTTGGCGCGATCCTGGTCAACATCAACCCGGCCTACCGTTCCAGCGAACTGGACTACGCCCTTGGCCAGTCCGGCTGCCGCTGGGTGATCTGTGCCGATGCGTTCAAGACCTCCGATTACCACGCCACGCTGCAGGGCCTGCTCCCGGGCCTGGCCAACAGCCAACCGGGCGCGCTGATCTGCGAGCGCTTCCCCGAGCTGCGTGGCGTGGTCAGCCTGGCGCTGTCGCCACCGCCGGGCTTCCTGGCTTGGCACGCATTGCAGGCCCGTGCCGAGGCCGTCAGCGGCGAGGCCCTGGCCGCGCGCCAGGCACAACTGCGTTGCGACGACCCGATCAATATCCAGTACACCTCAGGCACCACCGGTTTCCCCAAGGGGGCCACCCTTAGCCACAGCAATATCCTCAACAACGGGTACATGGTCGGTGAAAGCCTGGGCCTTACCGAGCACGATCGGCTGGTGGTGCCGGTGCCGCTGTACCACTGCTTCGGCATGGTCATGGCCAACCTTGGCTGCATGACACACGGCAGCGCACTGATTTACCCCAGCGATGCCTTCGACCCGCTGGCCACGCTGCGGGCAGTGGCGCAGGAAAAAGCCACTGCGCTGTATGGCGTGCCGACCATGTTCATTGCCGAACTGGACCATCCGCAGCGTGGAGAGTTCGACCTGTCGAGCCTGCGCACCGGGATCATGGCCGGCGCGACCTGCCCGATCGAGGTGATGCGCCGCGTGATTGGCGAGATGCACATGGCCGAAGTGCAGATTGCCTATGGCATGACCGAGACCAGCCCGGTGTCCTTGCAGACCGGTGCCGCTGACGACCTGGAGCGTCGCGTGACCAGCGTCGGTCGCACCCAGCCCCGGCTGGAGAGCAAGGTGGTGGACGCCGAAGGCAACACTGTCCCGCGTGGCGAGATCGGCGAACTGTGCACCCGCGGCTACAGCGTGATGCTGGGTTACTGGAACAACCCCAAAGCCACCGCCGAGAGCATCGACGCAGAGGGCTGGATGCACACCGGCGACCTGGCGGTGATGGACGAGCAGGGCTATGTGCGTATTGTCGGACGTAGCAAGGACATGATCATTCGCGGCGGCGAGAACATTTATCCGCGCGAGCTGGAGGAGTTCTTCTTCACCCATCCGGCGGTGGCCGATGTGCAGGTGATTGGCGTGCCGTGCAGCAAGTACGGTGAAGAGATCGTGGCCTGGGTGCGGCTGCATCCGGGGCATGCTGTCAGTGAGGACGCGTTGCGTGAGTGGGCGAGGGCGAGGATTGCGCACTTCAAGGTGCCCAGGTACTTCCGTTTTGTCGACGCGTTTCCGATGACGGTTACGGGCAAGGTGCAGAAGTTCCGGATGCGCGAGATCAGTGTTGAAGAGCTGTCTGCCAGATGACCTTTTACGTGCCCAAGGTGAACGCCTTGCTCAAGATTCGAACATCCTGCGCGGTCGCCCGTAGGAGCGGGTTCACCCGCTAAAGGGCCGGCCCTGCTGGCCAGTGAACTACCTGTGTTAACGGTGTCATGCCCTCAGTCCTGCAGCCGTTCCGGGCTGTTGAAGTTGCTTAGCCGGCGATCACTCTCGGCGCACTCCAGCCCCTGCACCGCCTCGCGCAGCAAGGCCTTCTGCAAACTCCGCTCACCCGCTGCCCAGGCCTGCTCCAGCGCCGGCAACACCCGCTTGGGCAGTACGCTGAACATCGGCTGCCAAAAACCACCCTGACGCACCATTGCCGCGCTGTTACCGGCCACTGCCAGCCGCAGCAGGCCCTCGATCAATTCGCGATCAACCAGCGGCGCATCGCAAGCCAGCACCACCACCCACCCATGACGTGCCACCTTGAGCCCGGCAATCACCCCCGCCAGCGGCCCTGGGAAGTCGGCTTCTGCATCGCCCACCAACCGGTCGGCGTATGCCCGGTAATCCGCCTGGTTGCGATTGCAGGAAATCACCAGGTCGTCGCTCAGTGGCCGCACCACTCGATGAACATGTGCAATTAACGGCTCGCCTCGCCAGTCCACCAGGCCCTTGTCACGGCCGCCCATGCGCTGGCCGCGGCCACCGGCGAGAATGAGGATGGAGCAGGGGGGGCGTGCATCAGGCATGAAAAAGGGTTCCGGGCAGTCATTGCCGGGAACCCTCCCATTTCACGCGGGGCTTGTCCAGTCAGCTTTCGCGGGGCACGGGTTGCCCGTCGCTGTCATGCGCCTGGCGTCGCCGGGACAGGCGCATCACCACCACGAAGAACACCGGCACGAACACCACTGCCAGCGTGGCGCTGAGCATGCCGCCGATCACCCCGGTGCCAATCGCTTGCTGGCTGGCAGAGCTTGCGCCGCTGGCGATGGCCAGGGGCACCACGCCGAGGATGAACGCCAGCGAAGTCATCACGATCGGCCGCAGGCGCAGGCGAGCCGCTTGCACGGCGGCGTCGACGGCGTCCACGCCCTGGTCTACCAGATGTTTGGCAAACTCGATGATCAGGATGGCGTTCTTCGCCGACAGGCCAATCAGCGTGATCAGGCCAACCTTGAAGAAAACGTCGTTGGGCATACCGCGCAAGGTCACCGCCAGCACCGCACCGAGCACGCCGAGCGGAACGACCAGCAGCACCGCAGTCGGGATCGACCAGCTTTCGTACAGCGCAGCCAGGCACAGGAACACCACCAGCAGCGACAGCGCCATCAGCAGGGGGGCCTGGCTACCGGACAGCCGCTCCTGCAATGACAGGCCGGTCCATTCCAGGCCGGTACCGGCCGGTAGCTGCGCCACCAGCCGCTCGACTTCGGCCATGGCTTCGCCCGAGCTGTAGCCGGCGGCTGGCTCGCCAGAGATCGACACCGCCGGGTAACCGTTGTAGCGGGTCAGTTGCACCGGGCCGCTGACCCACCTGGCCTGAACGAACGCACCCAGTGGCACCATCTTGCCGCTGTCGTTGCGCACGTGAATGTTCAGCAAGTCTTCAACCTGGCTGCGCTGGTCACCTTCGGCCTGCACCACCACCCGCTGCATACGGCCCTGGTTGGGGAAATCGTTGACGTAGCTGGAGCCTACGGCCACGTCCAGCACCGTGCCGATATCGGCAAACGACACGCCCAGTGCATTAGCCTGGCGGCGGTCGATTTCCAGTTGCACCTGCGGGCTTTCCGCCAGCGAGGCTTCGCGCACGTTGGTCAGCACCTTGCTTTTGCTGGCGCTTTCGAGCAACTGGTCACGGGCTGCCATCAGCTCGGCGTGGCCCATGCCGCCACGGTCCTGAAGGCGAAATTCGAAACCGGTAGACTCACCGAGGCCGTCGATGGGGGGCGGCAGCACCGAATAGGCTATCGCGTCCTTGAGCTGGGTGAAGGCCATGGTCGCGCGGTCGGCGATCGACTGGGCGCTGTCGTCGGCGCCGCGCTCGGACCAGTCCTTGAGGGTGGTGAAGGCCAGCGCCGCGTTCTGCCCGCTACCGGAGAAGCTGAAGCCGAGGATCAAGGTGGTGTTGCCCACGCCCGGTTCTTCGGCGTTGTGCGCCTCGATCTGCGCGGCTACCTGTTCGGTGCGCATGCGGCTGGCGCCCGGCGGCAGTTGAATGTCGGTAATGGTGTAGCCTTGGTCTTCGGTGGGCAGGAACGCCGTAGGCAGCTGGCTGAAACCGTAGCCCAGCACCGCCAGCAGCACCGCGTACACCAGCAGGTAGCGGCCGCTGCGCTTGAGCGCCTGCACCACCCAGCGCTGGTAGCCGTTGCTCATGCGTTCGAAGCGGCGATTGAACCAGCCGAAGAAGCCTTTGCGTTCATGGTGCTCGCCCTTGGCCACGGGTTTGAGCAAGGTGGCGCACAATGCCGGGGTCAGGCTGAGGGCGAGAAACGCCGAGAACAGGATCGACACCGCCATCGACAGCGAGAACTGCTGGTAGATCACCCCCACCGAGCCTTGCATGAAGGCCATGGGCAGGAATACCGCCACCAGCACCAGCGTGATGCCAACGATTGCACCGCTGATCTGGCCCATGGCCTTGCGTGTGGCGTCCTTGGGCGGCAAGCCTTCTTCGGCCATGATGCGTTCGACGTTCTCCACCACCACAATGGCATCGTCGACCAGAATGCCGATGGCCAGTACCATGCCGAACAGTGTCAGCACATTGACCGAGAAGCCCATGGCCAGCATCACGGCGAAGGTGCCCATCAATGCCACTGGCACGACCAGGGTCGGGATCAGTGTGTAGCGCAGGTTCTGCAGGAACAGGAACATGACTGCGAACACCAGCAGCATGGCTTCGAACAGGGTGTTGATGACCTGCTCGATCGACACCTTGACGAACGGCGAGGTGTCGTAGGGGATGTCGTACTTGACGCCTTCCGGGAAGTAGCGCGCCAGGTCCTGCATCTTCGCCCGTACCAGGGTAGCGGTTTCCATGGCGTTGGCGCCGGGTGACAACTGCACGCTGAAGGCCGTGGCCGGTTTGCCGTTCAGGCGCGTGCCGTACTGGTATTCCTGGGCGCCGATTTCAACCCGGGCGACATCCCCGATGGTGACCGTGGAGCCGTCCGGGTTGGCACGCAGGACAATGGCAGCAAACGCTTCGGGGCTGCTCAACTGGCCTTTGACCACCACGTTGGCGGTGATTTCCTGGGTGCTGCGGCTGGGCAGATCGCCGATGCTGCCAGGGGCCACCTGGGCGTTCTGCGCGGCGATGGCTTCGGCCACATCGTTGGGTGTGAGGTTGAAGCCAATCAGCTTGCGCGGGTCGATCCAGATGCGCATGGCGCGTTCGGAGCCATACAACTGGGCCTTGCCGACGCCCTTGAGGCGGCGGATTTCGTCCATCACGTTACGTGCCAGGATGTCCGACAGCGCGGTTTCATCGAGTTTGCCGTCTTCGGAGGTGAGGGTGGCCAACAGCAGGAAGCCGGTGGACACTTTCTCCACCTGCAGGCCTTGCTGGGTGACCGGGCGTGGCAGGCGCGACTCGACCACCTTCAGGCGGTTCTGCACGTCGACCTGGGCCAGGTCCGGGTGGGTGCCCGGGGCGAAGGTGGCGGTGATGGTGGCGCTGCCCAGGCTGCTCTGCGATTCGAAGTACAACAAGTTGTCGGCGCCATTGAGCTCTTGCTCGATCAGGCTGACCACGCTTTCGTCCATGGTCGCCGCCGAGGCGCCTGGGTACACGGCGTAGATTTCCACCTGCGGCGGTGCCACGTTGGGGTACTGGGCGACCGGCAGCTGCGGGATGGCCAGCGCGCCGGCCAGCAGGATGAACAGTGCGACCACCCAGGCGAATACCGGGCGATCGATGAAGAATTGCGGCATGAATCAGGCCCTCACTGGCCGGTATGCTGTGCGATGGGCGGGGCAGCGGGTGCGTTGTCGACCTGCACCTGGTCACCGGCCTTGACGTGCTGCAGGCCTTCGACCACCACCCGTTCGCCGGCCGCCAGGCCCTCGCTGACGACCCAGCGGTCGCCTTGGGCGCTGCCCAGTACAACCTGGCGGTCGCTGACCCGGGCGTGCTGGTCTACCACCAGCACCTTCGGCACACCGGCGCTGTCACGCAGGATGGCGCGTTGCGGCACGCTCAGGCCCTTGGGTTGCACCGCTTGCTCCAGGCGTACCCGCACGTAGCTGCCAGGCAGCAGGTCGAGGTCCGGGTTGGGGAACTCGCTGCGCAGGGTGATCTGGTTGGTGCTGGGATCGACACTGATGTCGGAGAACAGCAGCTTGCCCGGCAGCGGGTAGGCGCTGCCGTCATCCTGGATCAGCGTGGCGCGTGCCTGGCCGTCGCCCACCTGCTGCAATTCGCCAGCGCGCAGGGCGCGGCGCAGCGCGTTGAGCTCACGGGTAGACTGGGTGACATCGGCATGGATCGGGTCCAGTTGCTGGATGGTCGCCAGCGGGGTGGTTTCGTTTTGCCCGACCAGCGCGCCTTCGGTGACCTGGGCGCGGCCGATACGGCCGGAGATCGGCGCGGTCACGGTGGCATAGCCGAGGTTCAGCCGGGCGCGCTCCAGCGCCGCCCTGGCTTCGGCCACTTCGGCATCGGCCTGCAGGAAACTGGCCTTGGCGTTGTCGTATTCCTGGCGGCTGACGGCTTTGTCGTCGACCAGCTCGCGGTAGCGCTGCTCTTGCAGGCGCGCCTGGTACCGGGTGGCCTCGGCCTTGGCCAGCGTGGCGCGGGCGCTATCGTGGTCGGCCTTGAACGGTGCCGGGTCGATCAGGAACAGTACATCACCCTGCTTGACGTCGCTGCCTTCGCGGTACACCCGCTTGAGCACCACGCCTGCGACCCGCGCACGCACTTCGGCGGTGCGTGGCGCGAGGATACGGCCGCTGAGTTCGCTGCTGATGGCCAGTGGCTGCAGTTGCAGGGTTTCCACGCGCACTTGCGCAGTGGGGGCCTGGTCGTCTGGCTCGGCGCTGTCGCTGCAGCCGGCCAGGGACAGGCTCAGCAATGCCATGAGCGCCAACGGGCGCAGGCACGGGGAGAGGGTAGTAGGCATGCGGATCTTCCGATGATGACCGTGTATATGCTAAGTCAGACGCTGCCTGGGCGGCTGTTAATACCTGTAGGGCGAGTGTGAAAAAGTGTGAAGAATGATCCTGTCGAGTGGTTGGGTTCTATATTCTGCATGGGCCTGTGCTGGCCTCTTCGCGGGTGAAGCCGCTCCGACGGGGACCTGCNCCCGCGAAGCGCTCGCCACAGGCTTACTTCAACCCAGACGCCCAAGCACCTATGCCGAATATTTTCCTGGTCGAAGACGACAGCGCCCTGTCCGAGCTGATCGCCAGCTACCTGCAACGCAACGACTTCCATGTCCAGGTGATCGCCCGGGGCGATCATGTGCTGGACGAGTACCGTCGGCAAAGGCCTGACCTGGTCATCCTTGATCTGATGCTGCCGGGCATCGATGGCCTGCAGCTGTGCCGGCTGCTGCGCCAGGAGTCGCAGACCCTGCCAATCCTCATGCTGACGGCCCGCGACGACAGCCATGACCAGGTGCTTGGCCTGGAAATGGGGGCCGACGACTACGTGACCAAACCCTGTGAGCCACGCGTGCTGCTGGCCCGCGTGCGCACGCTGCTGCGCCGCAGCAGTGTCAACGAACCGCGCCTGGAAAACGACCTGATCCTGATTGGTGGCCTGCGCATCGACCTGGCCGAGCGCACGGTGAGTTGGCGCGGCGAGGAGGTGGAGCTGTCCAGCGGCGAGTACAACCTGCTGGTGGTGTTGGCGCGCAATGCCGGTGAGGTGATGAACCGCGACCGTATCCTGCAACAACTGCGCGGCATCGAGTTCAATGGCACCGATCGCTCCGTTGACGTGGCCATTTCCAAACTGCGGCGCAAGTTCGACGACAACGCCGGCGAAGCGCGCAAGATCAAGACCGTGTGGGGCAAGGGCTACCTGTTCAGCCGTGTCGAGTGGGAGTGCTGATCGGCCATGCTCAAGATCCTGGTGCGGTTGTACCTGGTGATCATCGTCGCCTACGCCGGCGCATTGCTGTTCATCCCTGACACCATTGTCGGCCTGTTCCGCGACCGGTTCATGGCCTACAACCTGGACCAGGCCAAGGGTGTACAAGCGTTGATCGTGCGCCAGTTCCGCCAGGCCCCGCGCGAGCAGTGGCCAGCGGTGGAGCAGGAACTGGCCAGTGATTTCGCGCCGCTGGAACTGCAGCTGCTGCGCAGGGATCAGGCCGGTTTGAGCGATGAGGAGCAGGCGCGCCTGGAGCATGGCCTGTACGCAGTGCGCATTGCCGAGTGGGGCTATTACGAGACGGTGCTGGCGCCGCTGGACAAGGAGTGGCTGGTACGCCTGCATTCCCCGCCAGACCCGCTGGACATCAACGTGCTGTCGTGGGGCGTGACCGTATTGATTGGTGCAGCCATGCTGGGTTGCCTGCTGCTGTGGGTTTGGCCGCACTGGCGTGATCTGGAGCGCCTCAAGGAGACCGCTCGGCGCCTGGGCCAGGGGCAGATGGCTGAGCGTACGCACATTTCGCCTCACTCCAACATTGGTGAGCTGGCCGGGGTATTCGACACCATGGCCAGTGACCTGGAACGCCATGTCAACCAGCAGCGTGAACTGCTCAATGCGGTATCGCACGAGTTACGCACGCCACTGACCCGGCTGGACTTCGGCCTGGTGCTGCTGTTCGACGAAGTGCCGCCAGCCAGCCGCAAGCGCCTGCTGGAGCTGGTCGGGCATGTGCGCGAGCTGGATGAACTGGTGCTGGAGCTGCTGTCCTACAGCCGGTTGTACAATGCCGATCAGGCGCGAGAGCGGGTGGAGGTATCGCTGCTGGAGCTGGTCGACAGTGTGCTTGGGGGCTTTGCCGAGGAACTCGATGGCCGGGGTATCCAGTGGGAAGTGCGCGCCGAGGGTGAGTTGCCGCGCTTTGTACTGGACCCGCGACTGACGGCGCGCGCGGTGCAGAACCTGGTGCGCAATGCCATGCGTTATTGCGATGAAAGCCTGTTGCTGCGCCTGCGCCTGGAAGCCGATGGCGCCTGCTTGCTGACGGTTGAGGATGACGGGATTGGCGTCCCTGTGGAGGAGCGCGAGCGGGTGTTCCAGCCGTTCTACCGTCTGGACCGCAGTCGCGATCGCAACACCGGTGGTTTTGGCCTGGGGTTGGCCATCAGCCGCCGGGCGATCGAGGGGCAGGGTGGTACCTTGACCCTGGCGCAGTCGGCGCTGGGTGGGGCGCAGTTCAGGATTCGTTTGCCCGCCGGATGATGTTTCACCTGGTCTGCCAACTGGCTTGATCCCAACGCAAAGCGGTCTTGGCTTCATGCAACACCTGGGCAGGGACGGCGCCGCCACGCGTTGTTCGGCCCCAGCGGGTCCAGCCCTTCAACGCCTATGGCGAACGCTTTACCTCACAGCCGGGCGGCCACGCGCGAAGTTGTCCAGCGTTCGGGCTTTTTCTTGGGGGCTACATCTTGTAGCTTTACAGGTCGTTCATTCAGGGAGCTGAACATGCAAGGCAAGGCCCGCAAGATCGTCCAGGCCATTCTCTATGAGGCCATCGCCGTCGCCTGTGTGGCGCCCGCGCTGGAGCTGGCGTTCGGCGCCGGCATGGCGCAGTCGACCGTGCTCTCGGTGCTGATGTCGGGTATCGCGATGAGCTGGAACATGGGCTACAACTGGGTGTTCGAACGTTGGGAAGCACGCCAGCACAAGCGTGAGCGCACCTTCTTGCGGCGCCTGCTGCACGCGCTGGGTTTCGAGGGTGGGCTGGTGGTGATTCTGCTGCCGCTGGTGGCGTACTGGCTGGACGTGAGCCTGTGGGCGGCACTGCTGACCAACCTGGCGCTGTTCGTGTTCTTCTTCGTTTACGCCTTTGTCTTCCAGTGGGGCTTCGACAAGGTGTTCGATGTGCCGCTTTCGGCGCAGCAGGCCAAGTGTTGACTTCTGGCCGCGAGGCAGGCTAAGTTCCTACCCATGAACACATTCCCGCACGTGAACGCCATTATTATTACCGCCATTATCAGCTTGGCGGGCTAGCGCGTACGTGCACCGAACCCGCCCTGGAGGCGGGTTTTTTCTCTCTGACTCCTGGGCAACGTAAAAACAGCCAAGGAGTCATCGATGACCAGCTTCAGTGTCCCTCGTACTACCGTCACCCCCCAGCAACTGCTGTCGGAGCAGGTGCGGCGCATTCTTGCCGCGCCGGTGTACGACCTGGCCATCGAAACGCCCCTGCAAGCGGCCCCGGCCTTGTCTGCCGCCCTGGGCAACCAGGTGTTGCTCAAGCGCGAAGACCTGCAGCCTACGTTTTCGTTCAAGATCCGCGGTGCCTACACCCGCCTGTCGCGTCTGACCGATGTGCAGCGTGAGCGCGGGGTGATCACCGCTTCGGCGGGCAACCATGCCCAGGGCGTGGCCTTGGCGGCATCGCATCTGGGTATCAAAGCAACGATCGTCATGCCCACCACCACGCCATCGTTGAAAGTGGAAGGCGTGCGTTCGCGCGGCGGGCATGTGGTGCTGCATGGCGAGAGCTTCCCGCATGCGCTGGCCCATGCACTGAAGCTGGCCGACAGCGAAGGCGCGACCTTCGTGCCACCGTTCGATGACCCGGATGTGATCGCCGGGCAGGGTACCGTGGCCATGGAAATCCTCCGTCAGCGCCCGGGGGCGCTGGACGCGATCTTTGTGCCCGTGGGCGGTGGTGGGTTGATCGCCGGGATCGCCGCCTATGTGAAGTACCTGCGCCCTGAGGTGAAGGTGATCGGCGTCGAACCGGTGGATTCCAACTGCCTGCAGGCTGCCATGGCCGTCGGCGAACGCGTGATCCTGCCGCAGGTCGGCACCTTTGCCGATGGCGTGGCGGTGGCGCAGATCGGCGCCCATTGCTTCGAGCTGTGCCGCCACTTCGTCGACGAGGTGGTGACGGTGAGCAGTGACGAGCTGTGCGCGGCGATCAAGGATATCTACGACGACACCCGTTCGATCACCGAGCCGTCCGGGGCCTTGGCCGTGGCCGGGATCAAGAAGTACGTGGCGCGTGAAGGTGTGCAGGGGCAGACCCTGGTGGCCATCGACTCCGGGGCCAACGTCAATTTCGACCGCTTGCGCCACGTGGCCGAGCGGGCCGAGCTGGGCGAGCAGCGCGAGGCGATCATCGCCGTGACAATTCCGGAACAGCCGGGCAGCTTCCGGGCCTTTTGCCAGGCACTGGGCAAGCGGCAGATCACCGAATTCAACTACCGCTTCTACCCTGGCAAGGAGGCGCGCCTGTTCGTGGGCGTGCAGACCCACCCGGTGCACGACCCACGTGAGCAGTTGCTGGCCAGCCTGCGGGAGCAGGGGTACAGCGTGCTGGACCTGACCGACAACGAGCTGGCAAAGCTGCATGTGCGCCATACCGTGGGCGGGCATGCCGCGTCAGGGGCTGATGAGCGGGTCCTGCGCTTCGAGTTTCCCGAACGGCCAGGGGCGTTGCTGGGGTTTCTGGAGCGGTTGGGCAAACGTTGGAACATCAGCCTGTTCCATTACCGCAACCATGGTGCGGCGGAGGCGCGGGTGTTCGCTGCTTTGGAAGTGCCAGCGGACGAATTGGCGAGCTTGCCGTTGACGCTGGACGAGATGGGGTACCGGTATTGGGACGAGACTGACAACCCGGCGTACAAGCTGTTCCTGGGCTGAGGCACCTGTGTGGCCAATGCAGGCGTGTCTAGCCGCTTGCTTGCCGCCTTTGTTCGCAGCGTGATCGCCCGGTCCAAAGGGCAGGGCGATCTCCTGCAAGAAACTGCGCGAGCCAACGAGTGGGTTTCAACGCTCGCGCATGAAAAAGCCGGCAACGAACTTGCGGAATGTTTCCAGGCTTTTGAAGTCGGCGTAGCGCTTGAAGTTCTCGGTATCCGGCTCGGGGCCGATGGGCTGTTCCAGCAGCGACACTGACAACACCCGGTCCTGGTCCGAGGTCAGCACCAGCTCATCCATCACCTGCCCACCGATCACGGGGCGACGCATCTGCACTTTCACCCCTTTACTGGCCATCCAGTCGATCAGCGACACCAATGCCTTGAGCGGCTCGCGCTCTTCATCGCGGTACACCGGGAACAGGTGGGCGCGCGACAGCACGGGCACACTGGCCACATGAATCAGCTCATAGAAATGGCTGCCGGCGCTGGTCGGCGAGTAGATCATCAGCGCCAGCAACGGCCCGGTGGTGCGGCTCCCGCCCCAGTACAGGTGATGCCCCTGGAAGTCGAAGCCGTCCTCGCTGCGGTTGTTGAACAACTTGCGCCCTTTGATCTGGTCGACGCAGTCCAGCAGCAGACCGTGGCGGCGGTGGTTGCCGAACACAGACGCTTCGCGCAGGCGGGACTTGAGCATCATCATGTGCTTCATGTCCAGGCGGGTTTCCAGGTAGTTGCTGGCGGGCACCCGCTCCAGCAACGGATAGCGGCTGGCCACGCTGCGCAACTCGGCAAACTGCGTGGTCAGGTCTTTTTTCAAGTGGGTGGCGTAGAGGTTGAGCCCGCTGGTTTCAATCCAGGTTAGCAGCAGTGACAGCAGGCGCTGCTGTTCGCGTCTGTCGTTGCCGTCGCCGGCGCCACCGGCCGTGCCAGCACGGAAGTCGCTGATCAGGCGCAAGGGTGTATCGGGTGGCAGCCAGGCGGCAGGTGGTGCGGGGTCGTTTTCACGTTCGGCGGCTTCCCGCTCGTCCTTGGTGAACGGGCAGCCAGGCGCGTGCTCGGCGGTGCCTGGGTTGTTCTTGAGGAAAAGTGTGCCGGTGCTGCCGTTGAGGGTGACATTGAGCACCGGCAAGGCATCGTTGCGGCAGTCGCAAGCCAGCCACTGGTTGGCGTTGCGTACTTTCATCAGTAGCTGGTTGGCCTGTAGCAGGCGCGGGCCGGCGAGGCTGCCGGTGGCAAAGCCGACCAGCAGTTCCTCTTCAGCGGGGGTCAGGCTGCGCACCTGGGTGGCGGTTTTGTCGATGATTCGCATGAAGCAGCTCCAAGCTACGAGCCTCAAGCTTCAAGCAAAGTCGCGCGGCTTTCAACTCGCCGCTTGGCTACCGCCGAACATCTTCGCGGCACGGGCGCGAATCTCGTCGGGGGTCAGGTCCTCTTTGTGGGTGGACACGAACCAGATGTTGCCAAACGGATCTTTCAGGGTGCCGCTGCGGTCACCGTAAAACTGGTCGGTCAAGGGATGTAACTGGATGCCCCCGGCGGCCAGGGCCTGGGCGTAAACCTTGTCGCAGTCTTCAACATACAAGTGCAGGCCAACACCCGCACCGCTGAGCTTCTGGCTGGCGGTGAGGCCGCCTTCCATGTCGCAGGGGTCGCCCAGCATCAGCGACGAATCGCCGATTCTCAGTTCGGCATGGCCAACGCGACCGCCCGGGGCATCGAGGCGGAACATTTCCTTCGCGCCAAAGGCTTGCTTGTAGAACTCGATGGCCTTGGCGGCGTCGTTGATGGCCAGGTAGGGCGTGATGCTGTGCTGGCCTTCGGGGATGGGTTTGACTGCCATGTTCGACTCTCCTGTGCAATGGGCGCCGAAAGGCGCCCTGTTGCTTAGAGTCGTTCGCCCAGATGGAAAATCGACAGTGACGCTAGATCGATTGTCTATAAGCGCGGCGGTCAGAAGATGTAGTCGGTGGTCAGGAAGCTTGACTGGCGGTTGCGAATGATCTCGCTGATCAGCGCTTTGTTGGCCTCCTGGAAGCGGGTGGCGACCAGCGTCCGGATGGAGAACACACGCAAAGCGTCATCCACCGAGAGCGTGCCCTCGGCGCTGTTCTTGCGGCCGTTGAACGGGTAGGTGTCAGGGCCGCGTTGGCACTGAGCATTGATGTTGATGCGCCCGACCTGGTTGGCGAAGATGTCGACGAGGCTGCCGATGGTGGCCGGGTCGTTGCCGAACAGGCTCAGTTGCTGACCGTAGTCGGAGTCCAGCACATAGTCGATCACTGTCTGCAGGTCGCGGTAGGGCACCACCGGTACCAGCGGGCCGAACTGCTCCTCGTGGTACACGCGCATTTCCCGGCTGACCGGGTACAGCAAGGCCGGGTAGAAGAATGAGCCGCGGCTGTGCCCGCCATTTTCGTTGAGCACGCGCGCGCCCTTGGCCGTCGCATCGGCAACCAGGCCATCGAGGTAGTCGACCTTGCCAGGCTCGGGCAATGGTGTCAGCGCCACGCCAGGTTCCCACGGCATGCCGGGCTTGAGCGCCGCCAATTTGCGCTGAAACTTGTCGAGGAAGGCCTCGACCACATCCTCGTGCACGAACAGGATCTTCAGTGCCGTGCAGCGCTGGCCGTTGAACGACAACGCCCCGGTGACGGCCTCTTCGACAGCGTTGTCGAGGTCGACCTGGGGTAGCACGATGCCCGGGTTCTTGGCGTCCAGGCCCAGTGCGGCGCGCAGACGATGCGGGCGTGGGTGCAGTTTTTTCAGGTCGCTGGCGGCCTTGTGGGTGCCGATGAAGGCGAATACATCGACCTTGCCGCTGGCCATCAGCGCGCTCACCGTTTCCCGGCCGCGTCCATAGATGACATTGATCACGCCTGCCGGGAAGCTGTCGCGGAACGCTTCGAGCAAGGGGCGGATCAGCAGTACGCCGAACTTGGCCGGCTTGAACACCACCGTGTTGCCCATGATCAGCGCCGGGATGAGCGTGGTGAAGGTCTCGTTCAGCGGGTAGTTGTAGGGCCCCATGCACAGGGCCACGCCCAGTGGGGCGCGACGGATCTGGCCGAGGGTGCCTTGTTCCAGCTCGAAGCGGCTGGAGCGGCGGTCCAGGTCCTTGAGGGCGTTGATGGTGTCGACGATGTAGTCGCAGGTGCGATCGAATTCCTTTTCTGAATCCTTCAGGTTCTTGCCGATCTCCCACATCAGCAGCTTGACCACGGCCTGGCGCTGTTCACGCATGCGGGCAAGGAAGGATTCCACATGCTGGATACGCTCGGCCACGCGCATGTTCGGCCAGGCGCCACGGCCTTTGTCATAGGCCTGCACGGCAGCATCGAGGGCGGTCAGCGCGGTCTCGGCATCCAGCAGCGGGGCGCTGCCCAGTATGACCTGATGCTCTTCGTCGCCTTGCTTGAGCCACACCGGGCTACGCACCGTGGCCAACGGGCCGTCCCAGCGCCTGAGTTCACCGTTGACCAGGTAGTCGCGTTGTTCCAGTGGGGCTCCCAGACGCCAAGTTTCCGGGATGTTCTCGGCGCTGGGGAAGAGTGAATCGAGCAAACGGTCCATGGGTACTGCACCTCACATCAAAGGGCGGTTTTCAAGTCAGTTGAATCGTTTCAGCTTGGAGCATGCACTGGCTGCCGGAAAAACACCAGTCTGGTTCAACATGGCCATCCATGCCTGCCCGGCAATCCGTCAGCGGCCTGAGAGACGTTGATGCAAGTCGTCAAAGGTTATTCATGGATAGCGAAGTGGCCAGCGGAGCTTGATGGGCACGGTTATAGCAAATGTGTTGTTGAGCGTCGGTTTGATGCGGGGAATTTGACGCCATGAAACTTGATCTAAAGTGAGCCAGAAGCCGCTTGCCAAAGCGTTTGCAGGCATCTTAAATTGTTACTGAATGTGATAAGAAAGTTGCAAGCCACACTATAAAAATCAAAGTGTTAAGTGTTTTTGCTGGATTTTTCTCTTTTTCCGATTGGCCAATAGAGCACTTCAAAAGGACGTCGAAGAAGAAATGAAAAAGACCTTGACGACTGTGGCGCGCAAGCTCCTGTCGCCCTCCATGCGCTACGAAATCAGGCTGCTGGCCAGCAAGGTGCGAGAAATGATGGCGCGTGCCTGTCTCTGGCGCTGGGAAGTCGCCAGGTTTCGCCCGCAACAGGAGAGCCCGTACGAAATCCTCTACATCGGCCGCAAGCAGCAACGGGAAATGGCCAAGCTGCTGATCGGTGGCAAGGGTCAGGGCAGCGCATCGATGGTAGACGGTGCAAGTGCCACGGCGGCTGCCAGCCACGTCGTGGTCATCAGCGAAATGCCCACGTCGGGGGCGCTGTCAGTGCCGCACTACCTGAGCGCCGTGGTGCCCTTGGGGCGCCCTCTGGAAGACATCACGGCCCGCTACGACAGCGAACTGCGGCGCAGCATTCGTAAGAACCGGCCGCTGTATCACATGCGCCAAGCCCTTTCGGACGAAGAAATCGCCATGGCCGACCGGGATTTGCTGCGCCCTTATGCTTCGGCCCGGCAGGGCATTCATGCCGCGCAGTTTCCTACCGAAGAGGTGTTCCGTATTGCCAAGAGTGTCGGCCGGCTAGACTTGATCATGCTGGGCGATGAGGTGATCGGCTGCCACCTGGGGTGTGAAGTGGTACGCGGCGGCAAGCGTTACTGGAGCACGTTGCGCTTTGGCTATTGCGAGGCGGTGTTTTCCGATGCGAAGAAATTGCGCGAGGTGAATTCGATCACCACCTTCATGGCGCTTGAATGGGCACTGGAGCAGGGCTTCGATTATTACGACATCGGCCTGTGTCTGGCGCGCCCGGACGACGGCCTGCTGAAGTGGAAGCGCCGCCGCGGTGGTGATATCGATTCGCTGGGTAACCATGCGTACCTGTTTGTCCGCCTGCCCAAGACCGGTACGGCAAAGTTCCTGTGGGACACGCCGATGTTCGCGGTCGAAGGCGACAAGCTGACGTTGCATTTGGGGCTCCCGGATGGCCCAAGCGATGAGGAAGTTGCCAGTCGCTATCACGAAATGGTGTTTGGTGGCCTGCACAAGATTTATCTCTATGGCGGCAGCGGGGCAGGCGAACCGTTTGTGCAAACGTTGCGCAGCCGTTACGCCAGCTTGCAGTCACCGCCCACCATGGAAAGAGTCACGAGTAATTGAGTAACTGCCAGGGATGCTTTGATCTGGCGCCTAGGCGCTGTAAGAAAAGCCTTGATACTGGTTCATGCTGCGTTGAAAACCGCCTCGGAATGCTCATGTACTCCAGTACAGTCGGGCGCGACCCCGGCCGTTCCTCGGCTGTTTTCGCCTTGCCTGACCTGCGTCTCAAGACTTTTCGTACATCGCCTAGCGCCGGGCTCCACATTTCGCCATCAAGGGAGGACGCTTCATGGGAAGCGACATCTCGCAGTTCAGTGCATCGCCCGCAGGCAGGCAACACAGCTGGACCTTGGCCGCCTACCGCCACATGGCGCGCAAACGGCTGGGTGGAAAAGCGGCGACCGATCTCAAGAGCGTCGCCACCAAGTGCTGGGACATCGCCCCGGGCGAAGCCACGGTTTCGCCACCGGCCATTTTCCTGCCTGGCCAGCTGGAGCGGGTAACGGGCTGGGAAGGCAAGCGGTTTTACCCCTACGTGCACCCGGCGCAGACCATGCAGGGAGGCGTCAACACATTGCAAGGGCCAACCCGCGGCTACTTGATCAAGGATGTATGGCTGGTCGAGGGGGCGTTGTACAAGGGCAAGGCCAGCCATTGGCTGTCACAGAAGCCGAGTACCTTCCCGACCATCCTCATCGACAATGAAATCGACCGCGCTGCAATCTACTGCACACAAAACGGTAACGCCTGGTTCGGCACCTGGTTGATGGAAGATTGTCCGACCTATGCGCTGGCCTGCAACGAGGGCATCCCGGTGACCACCGCCCCCTCTGCCAGGTATCCGCTGTTTACCCAGGCACCGGCCTATGAAGACTGGCTGGACATGAAGCCTTTGCGCCTGCGCAGTGCGTTCTTCCGTGAGCTGGTGCTGTTCGATGACCAGAGCAACAACCGCAGCCGGCATGCTCGCTACCGGGCCATGGGTGACAAGCTGCTCTCGCATGTGTCGTACACGCAGCACCCGGGGGTTTTCCTGTTGCGGGGCGGTGATGGTGACCTGCGCCTGTTGCGCAACGAGCTGGAGCTTGCCGAACACTTGCGTACTACCCGCGGTTTTCGCATCGTCAACCCGCTGAAGTCCGATGTGCCGAGCATTGTCGCGGCCTGCGCCGGGGCTAAAGTGGTCATCGGGGTGGAGGGTAGCCAGTTGGTGCATGGCGTGAATGTGCTGCAGGCTGGAGGCTGCCTGCTGACTTTGCAGCCGCCGAACCGTTTCGTCAGTTACTACAAATACCTGACGGATCGTGACCAGCAGCATTTTGGCTTTGTGGTGGGCCTGCCGGAAGGCGACGGTTTCAGGATCGATATTGACGAAGTGGAGCGCACGTTGGATCTGTTCCCACGATAAGTGTGTAGTATCGGTGCATGGATCCGCGGCGGGCAGGGCAGTAGAGGATGATCGAGGTATCACGGTTTTGGCGCGACCCTGCCTTGCCGTTCGTCGAAGCCCGACGGGTAGGGGACGGGCGCAAGGTGTGCTACGCCGCGCACTCTCACGAGAGCTTCTCCATCGGGGTGATCACGGGGGGGCGTAGCACTTACATCAACAGTGACCAGTGCGTTGAGGTGGGGGCGGGTACCACGGTGTTGATGAACCCGGGCGTGGTGCATACCTGCAACCCTGTTGCCGGGGAATCCTGGTCTTACCTGATGCTGTTCGTCGATCAGCCTTGGTTGCAGGCAGTGGGTTTTACCCTGCCAACGCAGACCTGGAGCCGCTCACCTGTATTGTACGGGCGGCTTTTGCAGGCCTTTGCCGACCTGTTCGACGCCAGGCTGCCTGATCGGGAAACCCGCCTGGCGGCCCTGTTCAGCGAGCTGCCGGGCATGCTTGCCCGTAATGCCAGCGAGATTGACCAGGGCAATCCACGGCTGGATGCAGCGGCTGCTTTCATACGCGCCCACCGCAGTGACCCGCTCAGCCTCGAAGACATCTGCGGGGCTTGCGGCCTGTCCCGTTCCTACCTGATTCGTGCCTTTGGCCAACGCTTCGGCCTGACGCCGCATGGTTACCTGCTAGACCAGCGTGTACAACTGGCCCGGGCGCAGTTGCGCCAGGGCCGTTCAATTGCTGAAGTTGCACAGGAGGCCGGGTTCGCTGATCAGGCACACCTGCAGCGGGCATTCAAACAGCACCTGGCGGCGACACCGGGGCATTACAGAAATGCCGTCGCTAGCCTGGGCGCTCCTGCAGGAGCCGTGCATGCCTTAAAGGATCAGGTAAACCGCACTGGCGACCAGTAACACAGCCAGGCTCCGATTGAGCATGCGCAGGTGACGTGGGTTGTCCAGGTACTGGCGAATCACGCTGCCGGCCCAGGCCCAGCAGGCCACCGAGATGAAACAGATCGGCCCGTAGATCCAGGCAAACAGCCACAGCAAGTGCTGTTCACCACCGGTGTAGGCACCCACCCCGGCAACGGCGGCCAACCAGGCTTTGGGGTTCAGCCACTGCATTGCTGCGCCGTGCCAGGCTGAAGGGGCTTGGGTAGGCTGTGCGTTGTTCAGGTTACCGTCGTCACTGGCCAGCTTCCACGCCATGTACAGCAGAAACGCCACCCCGCCCCAGTGCAACATCAGGCCCAGCAAAGGCCAGCGAAGCAGCAGTTGATGCAGGCCCAGCCCGACCAGCACCAGCAGCAGGCAGAAACCCAGCGTGGCACCGGCCACATGCGCCAGGCTGGCGCGCAGGCCATGGCGGGCACCGCTGCCAAGGGCGACGATGTTGACCGGGCCGGGGGAGATAGACGCCGCAAGGGCGAAGGCGGCCATGGACAGGGATAGGCTCATGAGGAAGATCCACGTGGTTGGGGAGGCGTTATCCTCGCGTCGCCGACGGTCTGATGTATTGAACAAAAGTACCCGCGCACGACTCGCGCCTGCAGGGCTAATGGTGATGCAGGGTTGTTACAGGTTTTGTAATAGTTTTGCGCTACAACAGAAACGTGCTGTGCTTGTAGCATCGTTCTCCCAATTTGTTATCAAGGTCTATATGAGCACCTTCGCGGAGCCCCCCAGTCTTCGGCCTTTCTGGCCATCCTTCTCCCGTCCTTGTGACGTGTTCCACGTGAGTACCCGCTAATGGAATGGTTAGCCGACCCCACGGCCTGGCTAGGCCTGTTGACGCTTATCGTCCTCGAACTGGTGCTGGGTATCGACAACCTGGTGTTCATCGCCATCCTTGCCGACAAGTTGCCGCCCCATCAGCGCGACCGCGCGCGGGTCATTGGCCTGAGCCTGGCGCTCATCATGCGCCTGGGCCTGTTGGCCAGCATTTCGTGGATGGTCACCCTGACCGCACCGCTGTTCGAAGTGTTCGGCAAGAGCTTCTCTGGCCGTGACCTGATCATGCTGTTCGGTGGTGTGTTCCTGCTGTTCAAGGCCACCATGGAGCTGCACGAACGCCTGGAAGGTCACGTGACCCAGGCCAGTGGCACGCTGCGCCATGCCGCGTTCTGGCCGATCGTTGCCCAGATCGTGGTACTGGACGCGGTATTCTCGCTGGATGCCGTGATCACGGCGGTGGGCATGGTCGATGAGCTGTCCGTGATGATGATCGCGGTGATCTTCTCGATCGGTATCATGATCGTTGCCAGCAAGCCGCTGACCCGCTTCGTCAACGCCCACCCCACGGTGATCATGCTGTGTCTGGGCTTCCTGATGATGATCGGTTTCAGCCTCACCGCCGAAGGCCTGGGCTTCCATATCCCGAAAGGCTACCTGTACGCGGCCATCGGCTTCTCGATCCTGATCGAGCTGTTCAACCAGCTGGCGCGCGCCCGTCGCAAGCGCAGCCTGCAACAGCACAAGCCGTTGCGTGAACGTACTGCTCATGCCGTGCTGCGCCTGCTGGGCGGCCGCCGGGTCGAGGCTGACGAGGTCGGCGAGGAGATTGCCGACCTGGTCGAGGGCGGCGGGGAACAGGTGCTGTTCGACCGCCGTGAGCGGGTCATGATCAGCGGCGTGCTGAACCTGGCCGAGCGGCCGATTCGTACGGTGATGACAGCCCGTGCCGAGGTTGATGTGATCGACCTGGCGCAACCGGCCGACGCCATTGCCCAGGCCCTGGCCAATTCGCCGTACTCGCGCCTGCCGCTGATCCGCGATGGTCGCGTGGACGAGCCCCTGGGCTTTGTGCACAAGAAGGAACTGCTGAAGGAACTGCTCTCGGGCAGCCAGCCCGACCTGGAAAACATGGCCCGGGCGCCGTTGAACCTGCTGGAGAGCTTCAGCATCCTCAATGCTCTGGAGCAAATGCGCGGTCAGTCGACCCATATTGCCTTCGTGGTCAACGAGTTCGGTGACTTCACCGGGCTGTTGACCATGACCGACATCCTTGAGTCGATTGCCGGTGAGCTGCCGGATGCCAGTGAAGTTGAAGGCCCGGGCATCGTCCAGGAGGGGGAAGGCTTTGTGGTCAGCGGCGCGCTGAACCTCAGCCAGGTGCAGGCGCGTACTGGCTTCAGTGCCCGTGCTACCGAGGATTACCAGACCCTTGCGGGCCTGGTGATGAGCTTGCTCGACCGCCTGCCGATGGTCGGTGACCGGCTAGCCTGGAATGGCTGGATGCTGACCGTGGAGGCGGTTGAAGAGCGACGGGTACGCCAGGTTCGGCTTACACCGAGCGGCGACGCTGACGCAGCAGGTGCTTGAAGCCCTCAAGCACCAGCACCAGTACTGCGGCCCAGATTGGCAGGTAGGTCAGCCACTGATCCGGGCCGATGGTTTCGCCCAGCAGCAACGCCACGCCCACCAGCAGCACGGGTTCGACGTAGCTGAGCAGGCCGAACAGGCTGAATGGCAGCATGCGGCTGGCCAGCACGTAGGCGATAAGCGCCGAAGCGCTGATCGCGCCAAGGATCGGCACCAACACATACAGCCCCGGGTGTGCTTGCAGGTCAGCGCTGGAAAGTGGGCTCTGGATCACGAAGTACAGCGCCCACGGCAGCAGCAGGCACATGTCGCACCACAGGCCGCCCAGGTGGTCGGTGCGGCAGCGTCGGCGCAGCACGAAGTAGACCGGGTAGCCGATCGTTACCAGCAGGGTTTCCCAGGCAAAGCTGCCATTTTGGTACAGCTCGTGGCCCACGCCCAGTGCGGCGCAGGCCACGGCTACCGTCTGCAGGCGTGACAGGCGCTCGCCATAGACCAGCCGCCCGGTCAGGACCATGGCCAGTGGCAGCAGGAAGTAACCCATCGACACTTCCAGGCTGCGCCCGTGCAGGGGCGCCCAGAGAAACAGCCACAGTTGCACCCCCATCAGCCAGGACGTGCCGACCATGCCGAGCAACAGCACCGGCGTGCGTTTTACCCGGCCCATCAGTTCGCCCACCCGCTTCCAGTCTTTCGAGACAAGCATGAACAAGGTGAGGCAGGGCAGTGTCAGCAGGGTGCGCCAGCCAAAGATTTCTTCGCCATCGAGTGGCTTGAGCAGGGAGGTATAGAAGTACATCACAGCGAACAGGCAGGACGCCATGACCGATGAAACAATGCCTTTTGACACGAATGCCTCGAATACGGGAATTGAGCGGGTTGATCAGCCGCGCATGATCTCAGGGGGCGCCTCTTGCGGCAACTGCGTTACGCCCGGGCGAGTGGCCAAGGCTTCGAGGAACTGGGCGGCCGGCATGGGCCTGGCAAACAGGTAACCCTGCTGGAAGTCCACCCCATGCTTGGCCAGGTAGTCGCGCTGCAGGTCGGTTTCCACACCCTCGGCAACGATGCCCAGGTCCAGCTTTCCTGACAGTTCAATGATGCTCTCGAGTATGTGCACTGACAGCGCATCGGCGCCGATCATGGCAACGAAGCTCTGGTCGATCTTCAGGTAGTCGACCTTGAATTGCCGCAGGTAGTTGAGGCTCGACTGGCCGGTGCCGAAGTCGTCGAGGGCGATCATCACGCCCATGGCATGCAGCTTTTCGAACAACTCAAGGGTGACCGGCGTGGGCTCGATCAGCTTGCGCTCTGTCAGTTCCAGGGTCAGCACCACCCGGCCGGGCGGAAAGTGCTGCAGGAACGTGCGGCAGTCATCCAGCAGGCTGAGATCGCGGCAGTGGTCAGCGGTGATGTTGACACCAATATGGAAGCCGTCTTCCAACAGCCCGGCATAGGGCGCCAGGCTTTGCGCGGTATGTGTCAACAGCGCGCGGGTCATGGCGACAATCTGCCCGCTGTGTTCGGCATAGGGGATGAACAGGTCGGGGCGAACCAGGCCTTCTCGTGGGTGGTGCCAGCGCATCAGCACTTCCGCACCGGCCCAGCGGTAATCGCCCTTGCGCACCACCGGCTGAAAATACGGCAGGAATTCATCGGCCTGCAGGGCACGGTCCAGTTCGGCACGCGGTGAGGTGGCGCGGCGAATCTGCCAGCGGCACGCCAGCGCCGCCAGGGCACCCAGTACCAGCAACAGACTGAGCAGGCCAGGGTAGTGGCTGCGCAACAGTTGGCCTTGCTTGTCGGCACTGTAGCCGCCCTGCACGCTGAAAGGGTAACGCGTCGAGCCTATCAGCACGTTGGCGCTGGGGGCGGCAGGGGAGACGCCTTTGTGGACCACGCCATCCTTGCCCATCCACGCGTCGCCCACGCGGATTTGCAGTTCTTCATCGGGCCCGATCAGGCGCAGTGCTGTCAGCAGGTGGTCGCCGTCCACCGTGGTGATTGCGCCGTGGTCGCCGTCGCTGGCACGGTAGACCAGCAGCGGGTGGCCCGGCGTAACCGAGTTGCCGTCCATCAGCCATAACTTGCCGTCGACGTAATCGCCAGGATTGACCGGTTCATCGAACTCGCCGAACAGCGAGGTGCAATACAGGTTGTTGTGCCTGAACAGGTTGGTCGAGCGCACGAAGGCATTGCGGGTAACCTGGGCCCGTAGCATGAGCTGGGCCTGCTCGCATGAACTGTCAGTCAGTGGAAGCAGCGAATTGGCGGCTCGGGACAGGTTGTCGAGGATGTGTTCGACGTGCTCCAACGCCTGGCGGGTGGTGGCGTGGCTGCTGGCCTGCATTTCACGCTCGACCTGCCAGTTCATCACGGCCAGGCCGCACATGACCGGCAGAAGGCCGACGACCCAAGGCAAGAGCGTGCGCCAGCTGAGTGCGGCGCGGCGTTTGGCGGTAAGGGGCATGCTGACCTGACTATCATGGCGTAAAACGAGAGGATAGCCGTTTGTCGCCGCGTGCGAGCAACTAAAACGCGACAAACCATTTTACGCAATGTAGAATCGATTTACGAATACAACAATAAGGTCCTTCACCTCCGAAGGATCAAGCCCGCCGAGAATGGGTCCATATGACATACCATGGGTTCAAGCTGATCATAGGTGACTTCCTCGCCCGCAGCGTGCGCGGTATCCCGTGCTCACCGCCGTTTCTGTTCCACATCCTACGCAATCTATAATTTTCGCAGCAGATGAGGACACGAACATGGCTGATATCTTCGACAATCCAATGGGCCTGATGGGCTTTGAGTTCATCGAACTGGCTTCGCCGACCCCTGGCGTACTTGAGCCTGTATTCCAGATACTGGGTTTCACCAAAGTGGCCACCCACCGCTCCAAGGATGTGCACCTGTATCGCCAGGGTGGCATCAACCTGATCCTGAACAATGAACCCAAAAGCATCGCTTCGTACTTCGCCGCTGAACACGGCCCGTCGGTATGTGGCATGGCTTTTCGCGTGCGCAATGCCCATGAGGCTTATGCCCGCGCCCTGGAACTGGGCGCCCAGCCGGTAGAAATCGAAACCGGCCCGATGGAATTGCGCCTGCCTGCGATCAAGGGTATCGGGGGGGCACCGCTCTACCTGATCGACCGCTTCGAGGAAGGCAGTTCGATCTACGACATCGATTTCAACTTCATCGAAGGCGTGGATCGCAACCCGGTGGGTGCTGGCCTGAAAATCATCGACCACCTCACCCATAACGTCTACCGCGGGCGCATGGCCTACTGGGCCGGGTTCTACGAGAAACTGTTCAACTTCCGTGAAATCCGCTACTTCGACATCAAGGGCGAATACACCGGCCTCACCTCCAAGGCCATGACTGCGCCTGATGGCATGATCCGCATCCCGCTCAACGAAGAGTCGTCCAAGGGCGCAGGGCAGATCGAAGAGTTCCTGATGCAGTTCAACGGTGAAGGTATCCAGCACGTGGCCTTCCTGACCGATGACCTGCTCAAGACCTGGGATGCCCTGAAGGGGCTGGGCATGCGCTTCATGACCGCGCCACCGCAAACCTACTACGAAATGCTGGAAGAGCGCCTGCCTGGCCATGGTGAGCCGGTCGACCAACTGCAAGCGCGTGGCATCCTGCTCGATGGCGCCTCGCAGCCCGAAGACAAGCGCCTGCTGCTGCAGATTTTCTCGGAAACCCTGCTTGGTCCGGTCTTCTTCGAGTTCATCCAGCGCAAAGGTGACGATGGCTTCGGTGAAGGCAACTTCAAGGCGCTGTTCGAATCCATCGAACGTGACCAGGTACGCCGCGGCGTGCTGAGCACAGACTGATCGCCCCTGGAGTACCGTCGTCAGCTTCGTTCGGCGGCGGTACCCCGTCTGTTGGCACGTGCCCTGAACAGGGCCAGGTAGACGATCGAGCCGGTCACGATCCCCACCAGCATCAGCGAGGGGGCGATCTGCAGCACTGACTGGCGGATTTCCTGAGCGGTGAAACCCTCCGGGTAGCCACCTTTGACCGTATATCCATATTTGGCCGACATTGCGCTTGTAAAGAATTCGGACTGTGAGGGGCGCTTAAGGTCACGGCTGTCACCATTGCTCCATATGTAGCGGTCGCCAAATTCGACCAGCAGTGTCAGCCCATCCAGAAAACCATCCAGCTCGTTGCGAATCTGCATGGCATAGGCTGTCACGATTACGCTATTGCTTTTGCCCTTCTGGTGAAAGTCGACCAGCAGCTTCTGACGCGTATCAGGAGGGCCGTAGGACAGTGCGACTCGCTGGCCGGACGACGCGAAGGATGAATAATGCTCCAGCGAACCTGAAGCCGTGCTGCAGTAGGGTTGATTGTCTTTGAGTAAGGTCAGTGACCTGATCATGGAGCGAATGGCAACCTGGTCCTGCAAGGCACTTTTGACGCTATCGCAAGATTCCCCTGCAAAGGGCAGGGTGCGCAGGGCCGTCTCGTGCATTCTGTCCAGTGCATTGTCGACGCTGAAAACCGCCTCCTGAACGGAAATGTTGGCGTTTTCTGCAAGTTTTGCTTCCAGCTGAAAAGCCATCACCAGCAAACCGGAAACCACAGGCACCAGCGCCACCGCAATGAGTAGCAGCAGCTCTACCATGCTGCGCCCCGCGTGCATGATTTTCGACAGAGGCTAATAGTTCTCCGCTCTGAAACTGTTCGTGGTGAACAGCTGAGACCTGAGCCTATGTATTTGCTGTCCGCGCTGCTGTAGTCCGGCTGCAGCTGAAGCGGTAGGAAATCGAGCGCCTTGATGTAGCTAAGTGCCCTTGAGCTTTTTCAGCACTGTCTCGGCCAGCAAGGCAGTGGAAGCGGGGTTCTGCCCGGTGATCAGCCTATCATCGTCGACCACGTACGGCTTCCACGGCTCATCATGTTTGCTGTACTCACCGCCGCGAGCTACAAGTTCGTTCTCCGTCAGGAACGGCACTTTGTCGTCCAGTTCGGCCAGTTTTTCCTCTATGTTGGAAAAGCCGGTCACCTTACGGCCTTTGAGGAGCAGGCAGTTGTTACTCAGCTTGATGCTCAGCAGGCCGACAACGCCGTGACAGACTGCTGCGACAATGCCACCTTTTTCGTAGATTTTGCGTGCCAGTTCCTGCAGAGCCTGGTTTTCTGCGAAGTCATACATTACCCCATGACCACCGGTGTAATAGATGACGCTGTATTCGTCAGCCTTCACCTGCCCTGGGGCCAAGGTACTGCCAAGGCGCGTCATGAAACGCTTGTCGTCGTACCACTGCCAGTCCAGGTCAGGGGCCATCTGCAGGCTGTGCGGATCGACGGGAACGTAACCGCCCTGTGGACTGACATAGTCGACGGTGTAGCCGGCCTTTTCGACTTTCTCGACAAAGTGAACGGCTTCACCCAGCCACAACCCGGTCGCCCGTTTGAGGGTTGGATACTTCGCTGTATTGGTCAGTACCACCAGAATTTTCTTGCTCATGACCCTGCTCCCGTCGCCAACCTGAATGGGCCGGTGCTCCCTGGCCCGAGGGAAAACCTAAATAGCATAGCTGTCACCTGCAAGTGCGCCATGGTGTGCGGGACATGCTGTGCTAATTTGAACAAATCCACGGGCGAGCATGCCAGGCTTGGCGGCGCTGTGGTCAACCCTTAGCATTGTTGGAGTCACGGTATTGGTCGCAAACGGTACGCCACGCGAGCCTGCGTCGCAGGTCATCCTGCAGTCGCCTGTTTTGCCATTGATCGCGCCGATGGGGGAGCGTATTGCCCAGTTCGACTGGTGGCGTACCTCGCTTGGGCCATTGTCGCGCTGGCCAGCTTCGTTGCGCATTGCCGTGGACATGATGCATTTGTCACCCTTCCCGTGTGCGGTGGTCTGGGGGCCCGACCTGTGTGTAGTGCATAACGATGGCTACCGGGCGTTGCGGGCATTACCGGATGCGCTGGGCATGGCGTTCGATACCCTGTGGAGTGATATCTGGCCTGCAGTGGGACCCTGGGTGTTCAAGGCACTGGAAGGCCAGTCGAGTTTTGTCGAGGACCTACCCTTGCGTATCGTCCGCAGTGAAGGCGCCGAACCGCTATGGTGCGCATTCGGTTATGCCCCCCTGCACGATGAACTCGGTAACGTGGCGGGGTTTCTGCATACGGTGATCGAGACCACGGCCAGCGTCGAGGCCCACCGCCATTGGCGTGAGCAGGTGCAGAGCTTTGAACGCCAGGTTGAGCAGCATGTGGCCGAGCGAGAGCAGTTCTGGTTGCTGTCGCGCGAAGCGATGATGATGCTCACCCCTGAATTGAAACTGCATGCTGCCAACCCGGCCTGGTACCGCATTCTGGGCTGGACAGAAGAACACGTGCAGGCGATGTCGGTGATGCAGCTGGTGCACCCGACAGAGCGTGCCGAAGTGCAATTGGCAGTGTCCGAGCTGCTGCAATGCAGCCACGCGGAGCAGTTGGAGATCCGCCTGCGACACCGCGATGGTCACTACCACTGGTTTCGCTGGAGTGCGCGGTTTGACGGCAGCCTGCTGACTGCGGTTGGCCGCGACATCACCGCAGACCGTGAGGAGGCTGCGCGTCAGGCAGAGATGCTGATGCACAACAGCGAGCGTATGGAGGTGGTTGGCCAGTTGGCAGGCGGCATGGGCCATGAAATGAACAACTTGCTGTCCGGTATCGGTGGCAGCCTCGAACTGCTGCAGCGGCGCCTGCAGGAGGGGCGGCTGGAGCGTGTGGAGGCCTACGTGGACGTTGCGCGCGACGCGGTACAGCGGGCCATGGACCTGACCCATCGGTTGATCGCATTTTCCCGCCATCAGCCACTGGCCCCTCGGCCACTGGACTTCAAGCGGCAGTTACGTTTGAGCGAACCCCTGTTGCTGCGGGCGTTGGGGGCAGAAATGCGTTTGCACTGGCAACTGGACATTGCACCTTGGGCAGTGAGCCTGGACGTGCCCCAGCTCGAGAATGCCTTGGTCAACTTGTGTGCCAATGCGCGTGAAGCGTGCCTGGAACAAGGGAATGTCACCATCAGCAGCGTGAACGAACGGCTGACTGCGTTTTTCCCGGATGAAAGTGGCTTGCCGCCAGGCGACTATGTGGCGTTGCATGTCGAGGATGATGGCCATGGCATGGCAGTGGTGGATATCGCCAGGGCTTTTGAGCCGTTTTACACAACCAAACCTCTCGGGCGTGGGGCCGGGCTTGGTCTGTCGATGGTATATGGCTTCGTCCGTCAGTCGGGCGGGTATGCCTGGATCGAGTCGGCGCCAGAGCAGGGCACCAAGGTGTCCATGCTTTTCCCCAGGTGCCATGAGCCGGTTCCGGATGAGCCCGTGCCGGTACCGCTTTCGCAGCACATGGCACTGGGCAAGCGCCTGCTGCTGGTGGATGACGCGCTTGATCTGCGCGCGGTCATGCGCGAGTACCTGACTGAGCGTGGATTTGACGTCACGGATGTGGGCGATGCCAATAGCGCACTGGAGCGCTTCCGCCATGGCGGCCCTTTCGATCTGGTCATCACCGATATCGGATTGCCGGGCGGGTTCAGTGGCCGGCAAGTGGCGAAGGCCATGCGCATGCAGCTTGCACAGCAGAAAATACTGTTCATCACCGGTTATGCGGATCAGACCATTGAAGCGCAATTGCTCGATCAGCCGGGCACGGCATTGTTGAACAAGCCGTTTTCGCTGGCGCTGCTTGCCGATGAGGCGCTACGCATGCTTGAGGCGTAAGGCGCTTCAAGGCTTGCCTAGAATCTGTGTCACTCGCGCCTGCAACTGCTGCAACTCGAAGGGCTTGCAGATCAGGTGCATGCCTGCGCCCAGGAAGCCTTCGCGGGCCATGGCCGTTTCCGCGTAACCGGTGATGAACAGCACCGGTAATCGAGGCCGCAGGTTGCGGGCAATTTCTGCCAGTTGCCGGCCGTTCATGCCGGGCAAGCCCACATCGGTGATCAGCAAATCCACCGGTTGTGCCGAGCGCAGCACCTTCAGTCCCTCGTTGGCGTCGGCTGCGCTTTGGCAGGGGAAGCCGTTTTCGCCCAGTGCCTGGCAAAGCAATTGGCGCACATGGGGATCGTCCTCGACAATCAGCACGTGTCGGCTGCAGCCGTCTTGCCTGGGCGGCACAGGCTCGCTGGATGGCAGGGCCTGGTCGACATGGCGTGGCAAATACAGCTCCACCTGGGTTCCCTGGCCAATCTCGCTGCTGAGGGTGATATGCCCATGGGACTGCTTACTGAAGCCGTACACCATCGACAACCCCAAGCCAATGCCCTGGCCGGTCGCCTTGGTGCTGAAGAAGGGTTCGAAGGCGTGCTCCAGCGTGCTTTGCGCCATACCTTGGCCGCTGTCGATGATTCGCAGGCGCACATAGTCGCCAGTGCGCAAAGCGCCGTCAGCGAATTGCTCGGTGGCGATGTGATGATTGTTCGCCTCGATGCGTAGCAGGCCACCGTTGGGCATGGCCTCGCTGGCATTGAGCAGCAGGTTGCCGAGGGCTTCTTGCAACTGCTGGTCATCCGCCTCCACAGGCCACAGGTCTTTGGCCGCGTGCACTTGCAGGGTTATCGACGGGCTCAGGCAAGCTTCGAGGCGCTCTGTCTTGAGCAAGGTAGGCAGGTCTATACGTTGGCTGTGCAGCGATTGGCGGGAAGAGAAGGCAAGCAGGCGGTGGGTCAGGCGGGCGGCGCGTGAAACGGCCTCGCGGCCCATGCACAGAACGCCATCCAGTCCCTCGCTGCGGCCTTTGCTCAGGCGCCGCTGGATAAGTTCAAAGCTGCCGCTGATGCTGGTGAGCAGGTTGTTGAAGTCATGCGCCACGCCACCGGCCAGTTGGCCGATGGCCTCCATCTTGCGTGCCTGGCAGCGGGCGAACTCACCGCGGTCCTGCTCTTCTTCCGGCGTTGAAGGCCGGCTGTCCAGGCGCTGCTGCATGCCATGGAGTTGATCACGTGTAACGTACTGTCGCCGGCGGTTGCGCAGCGCGGATCGGGTGATGTGCAGTAACTGGGCATTTTCGTAGGGCGCGCCCAGCCATAGAAGATTGCCCACCGGATGATGACTCACGCCAGCGGCCGACCAGGCGCTCTGGCTCAGCAGCACGATGGGCAAATCCGACCAGCTCGGTTGCTGGTCGATGAATGCCTGCAGCAAGGCGCTTGGGCCTTGGCTGAACACCTGCTCGGCAATGATCGCCAAGCCTGCGCCTTCGGCCAGACGCGCCTGCAGGTTGGCCAGGTCGACCGCGCAGAGGCTGTTGATGCCGGCGGAAGTCAACAGACGTGAGGTATCCGCCGCCAGTTGTGGCGGTGCGAGGATCAAGGCACGTTCATCCAGCGCCAACGAACTGGCCAAAACGACTCTCCTTTAGGGTGGCCTGATACCCACTGGACCCTGGCGCAGGCTCAGGGTTCAACTGAATCCAGGCACTGCCTACAGGCCCTGTTGCAGCGCAGGGTCGTCCGGGTTCTGGCGCTCCAGCTCGGCTAGCGAAACTTGCACGTTCTGCAGTTGGCCGGACTCTTTCCAGTACTGGATCAGCAGCACCCGCGCCCGGCGATTGGCTGGCTGGCGATTGAGCACGGTTTCCAGTTGCTTCTGGGCGGCGTCGAGCTGGTCCAGCTCATGCAGGGTGACCGCCAGGGTATAACGGTAATCGGCGTTGTCCGGGTCCAGTTCGACGGCGCGGGACAGGGCCAGCAAGGCGTACTCGCGCTGTTCGTGGCGCTTCAGCCAAAGTCCTAGCTCATACTGCAGAAAGGCCGAGTCGGGGCTCAGCGCCAGGGCTTTGCCCAGCACCTGGCGGGAGGCGTCGTGGTGGCCCTGGCGCTCAAGCAGGCGTACCTGAGTCGCCAGGGCATCGAGGTTGTCGGGGGCAACCGCGAGCGCACGTTGCAAGGCCACAGCAGCGTGCGTGTAGTCGTTTTCGTGCAGGTACAGGCGCGCCAGGTGCACTTGGGCGTCGGCATCTTCAGGCTGTTGCTCGAGGGCTTGCTGGTATTGCTCCAGGGCTGACTGCAGGGGGCCGAAATAGAGGCCGATGGCGTCGGGATCGAGGCCCAGCAGGGCATCCACGGCGGCAAAACGCACGCTTTGCTCACGGTCGTCCAGCAGCGGGCCGAGTACCAGGCTGCGCTGTGCTGGCGGTAACAGGCGACGGATACTGGCAATGGCCGCTCGACGCACCAGCGGCTCGGCATGTTCCAGGTCCTGGCGGGCCAGCTTCAACGCCTGCGGCGAGGGGTAGTTGGGCAACTCGGCGTACAGCGCCGCACGGCGGATCGCAGGCAGGTCGGTTCGTTGCAATTGCTGGTACAGCACCCGTGCGGCACCGGGCTGGCCGTCGTGGGCCTGGCGCAGCGCCTTGGCGTAGCTGTGTGCTGGCAAGGTCGGCGGGGTTGGCGGGGCGTCGTGCCACAGGTAGCCGAACAGGGCCGATACCAGAATCGACAACAGCAGGGCGATCAGGTAGCGGTTGCGTCTGGGCATCGGACGATCCGTGGCGGCGGGAAGGGCAGAGCTTGGGCCAGCCGGGGGGTAAATGCAACCGAACCGGGCACGCCGTTGGCCAGTCGCCAGGCCTGCGGTGGCATTCCATGCACTGCGTATTGGGGTGAATACGATGGCAAACATAAAAAAGCCCCGCGGGCCATGGCCTGCGGGGCAAACGGTTGGGGGAGGAGCCAACCAAAGGAGTCGTTGAGGCAGTGGAATCAGTGTGCGCTGGCCACCGTCTCCGGTTGCCAGCCGCCACCCAGGGCCTTGTAGATCGAGACGATGCCGCGATAAAGGTCGACTTCACCCTGAGCTTGTGCATCTTCAGCACTTAGCCGCTCACGTTCGGCATCGAGCAGTACCAGATAGTCCACGGTACCCTCGCGATAGCGAATCGAGGCCAGTTCTGCAGCCTTGCGGCTGGCGTCGCTCTGGCGCATCAGCGACAGCAGACGCTGCTGGGTCTTGTCGTAATCGCTGAAGGCGTTGGCCGACTCTTCCAGTGCCAGCAGCACCTGCTGTTCGTAGTTGGCCAGAGCCCCTTCGGCATCGGCCTTGGCGCCGCGCAGGCGGGCCCGCACGCTGCCCAGGTCGAAGGCCGCCCAGGTGATGCTCGGGCCCAGTGCCCAGGCGTTGGCCGCCGAAGAGCCGATCTGCGAGCCGCGGGCGGCGGTAAAGCCGAGGAAGCCACTGAGGCTGACGCGCGGGAACAGGTCGGCGGTGGCCACGCCAACGTTGGCGGTGGCGGCCGCCAGCTGGCGCTCGGCGCTGCGGATGTCCGGGCGGCGGCGCAACAGCTCACCCGGGTCACCGACCGGCAGCGCCTTGGCGATGGCCGGCAGGGCCTTGGGCGACAGGTCTACGCTGAGCGCGTCAGGGCGCTGGCCGAGCAGGGTGGCGATGCGATGCCGCGCCCGTGCCTGTTCGGCTTGCAGTTGCGGCACGGTGGCTTCGACCCCGGCCAGGCGGGCATCGGCACGCACCACGTCGAGGTCGTTGCCCACGCCGGCATCGCGCAGGGTTTCGGTGATGGTGCGCGATTCCTGCTGGGTCTTGAGGTTGGCCAGGGCGATTTTCTCGCGCAATTGCGCGCCACGCAGCTGCCCATAAGCATCCACCAGCTCGGCGATCAGGCTGACTTGCAACTGTTGCAGGTCGGCGGCGGCCACCGCTTCCTGGGCTTCGCTGGCTTCGATCTGGCGCTGGATGCGCCCGAACAGGTCAAGCTCCCAGGCCATGTCCAGGCCCAGGTCGTAGCGCTCGCTATTGACCCGCTCGGTGGTCTGGCCGGGGATCTGGCCTTTGCCGAGATCGCTGCTGGCACGGCTGGTGACCACCGGGAACGGGTCGTTTTCGGCGTCTTCGCGAATCGAGCGAGCCGACTTCAGGCGGGCGAAAGCTATGCGCAAGTCACGGTTGCCGTCCAGCGAAGCCTGCACCAGCTGGTTCAGCACCGGGTCGTCGAACTGCTTCCACCACAGGCTCTCGAAGCGACTACGGTCGTAGGCCTTGGCCTGCACATCGCTGCCCAGTTGAGCAGGTTCGGTGGCTGGCGCCTGGTAGTCCGGGCCTACCGCACAGGCCGCCAGGGCCAGTGCCAGCAAGCTTGGGGTCAAGGGTTTGAGCAGGTTCATGCATGGTTCTCCAGCACTTGAGCGTGTTCAGCCTTGCGGGCCTGGCGACGCTCGACGAAACGGCGGATCAGGAAGAAGAACACCGGGGTCAGGAACAGGCCGAACACGGTCACGCCGATCATCCCCGAGAACACCGCCACACCCATGGCATGGCGCATTTCCGAACCAGCACCGGAGCTGAACACCAGGGGCACTACCCCCATGATGAAGGCGATCGAGGTCATCAGGATCGGCCGCAGACGCAGGCGGCAGGCTTCCAGCACCGCAGCCAGCGGATCGAGGCCCTTGGCCTGTTCGTCCTTGGCGAACTCGACGATCAGGATCGCGTTCTTGCACGCCAGGCCCACCAGTACGATCAGGCCGATCTGGGTGAAGATGTTGTTGTCGCCACCCGAGACGATCACACCGGTGATGGCCGACAGCAGGGTCATCGGCACGATCAGGATCACCGCCAGCGGCAGGCTCCAGCTTTCGTACTGGGCGGCCAGCACCAGGAACGCCAGCAGCACGCACAGCGGGAACACCAGCAATGCGGTATTGCCCGAGAGGATTTGCTGGTAGGTCAGGTCGGTCCACTCGAAGGTCATGCCGTTGGGCAGTTCCTCTTTCAGCAGCTTCTCGATCGCAGCTTCCGCCTGACCAGAGCTGTAGCCCGGGGCAGCAGCGCCGTTGATCTCGGCAGTGATGAAGCCGTTGTAGTGCATGACCCGGTCCGGCCCGGAGGTGTCGCTGACCTTGAGGAAGGTCGCCAGCGGGATCATCTCGCCAAGGTTGTTGCGCACCTTCAGTTGGCCGATCTGCTCGGCATCAAGGCGGAACTGCTGCTCGGCCTGGACGTTGACCTGGTAAGTGCGGCCAAAGCGGTTGAAGTCGTTGGTGTACAGCGAGCCCAGGTAAACCTGCAGGGTGTCGAAGATGTCGGTGATCGCCACTCCGTGGGTCTTGGCCTTTTCCCGGTCGATGGCGGCATCGACTTGTGGCACGTTGACCTGGTAGCTGGTGAACAGGCCTGCCAGCTCTGGGACGTTGTGGCTTTTGGCGATGATGTTCTGGGTTTCCTTGTACAGCGCTTCGTAACCCAGGTTGCCACGGTCTTCGATTTGCAGACGGAAGCCGCCAATCGTGCCCAGGCCCTGTACCGGCGGCGGTGGGAAGATGGCGATGTAGGCGTCCTGGATGTCGGCGAACTGGGCATTCAGCGCGGCTGCGATGGCTGCCGCCGACTGGCTCGGGTCCTTGCGCTCATCGAATGGCTTGAGCGGGGTGAACACGATGCCGCTGTTAGGGCTGTTGGTGAAACCGTTGATCGACAGGCCCGGGAAGGCTACCGAGTCGGCCACGCCAGGCTGCTTGAGGGCGATTTCGCTCATGCGCTTGATCACCGCTTCGGTACGGTCGAGGCTGGCCGCGTCTGGCAGCTGGGCGAAGGCCACCAGGTACTGCTTGTCCTGGGCCGGCACGAAACCGGTCGGCGTGGACGAGAAACCGAGGTAGGTCAGGCCCATCAGGCCGGCATACACGAACAGGGCGATGCCGCTGGAGCGGATGACGCGGCGCACGCCACCGACGTAGCTGTGGCTGGCCCGGTCGAAGAAGCGGTTGAAAGGGGAGAACAGCCAGCTGCCCAGCAGCTTGTCGAGGAACCGTGAGAAGCGGTCCTTGGGGGCGTGATGGTCCTTGAGCAGCACCGCGGCCAAGGCTGGCGACAGGGTCAGCGAGTTGAACGCCGAAATGACGGTCGAGATGGCGATGGTCAGGGCGAACTGCTTGTAGAACTGCCCGGTCAGGCCGGAAATGAACGCTGCAGGTACGAACACCGCGCACAGCACCAGGGCGGTGGCGATGATCGGCCCGGTCACTTCGCTCATGGCTTTTTGCGTGGCTTCCAGCGGCTTCAGGCCCAGCCCGATGTTACGTTCGACGTTCTCCACCACGACGATGGCATCGTCCACCACGATACCGATGGCGAGCACCAGCCCGAATAACGACAGTGCGTTGAGTGAAAAACCGAACAGGTGCATGACCGCGAAGGTACCGATCAGCGAGACCGGCACAGCCAGCAGCGGGATGATCGAGGCGCGCCAGGTCTGCAGGAACAGGATCACCACCAGCACCACCAGCACCAGGGCTTCGAACAGGGTGTGCACCACTGCTTCGATGGAGCCGCGCACGAAGATGGTCGGGTCATAGACGATGCTGTAGTCCATCCCTTCCGGGAAGTCCTTTTTAAGCTCGGCCATTTTCGCCCGCACTTCGTCGGAGATCTCGATGGCGTTGGAGCCTGGGCGCTGGAAAATCGGGATGGCCACCGCCGGCTGGTTGTTCAGCAGCGAGCGCAGGGCGTACTGGCTGGAGCCGAGTTCGACCCGGGCGATGTCTTTCAGGCGGGTGATCTCGCCATCGGCACCGGCGCGGATGATGATGTTCTCGAACTCTTCCTCGTTGACCAGACGGCCCTGGGTATTGATCGACAGCTGGAAGCTGGTCGAGCCTGGGGCAGGTGGTGCGCCCAGCTGGCCGGCGGCCACCTGGCGGTTCTGCTCACGGATTGCCGCGACCACATCACTGGCTGTCAGGTTGCGCGAAGCGGTCTTGTTCGGGTCCAGCCAGACGCGCAGCGAGTAGTCGCCCATGCCAAACAGCTGCACGTCGCCTACGCCGCCCAGGCGCGCCAGCTCGTCCTTGATGTTGAGGATGGCGTAGTTGGACAGATAGAGCATGTCGTAGCGGTTGTCCGGCGAGGTCAGGTGCACGACCATGGTCAGGTCAGGCGAGGCCTTGTCGACGGTGATACCGATACGGGTCACTTCCTCGGGCAGCTTGGGCTGGGTACGGGTGACGCGGTTCTGCACCTGCACCTGGGCGTTGTCCAGGTCGGTACCCAGGGCGAAGGTGATGGTCAGCGTCAGCTTGCCGTCCGCAGTGGACTGGGAGGACATATACAGCATGTTCTCCACACCGGTAATGGCCTGCTCCAGTGGCGCGGCAACGGTTTCGCCGATGACCTTGGGGTTGGCGCCGGGGAAGTTGGCGCGCACCACCACGGTGGGCGGCACCACTTCGGGGTATTCGCTGATCGGCAGCTGGAACAGCGAGATGGAACCCGCGATCAGCAGCACCAGCGACAGCACCGCGGCGAAGATCGGCCGGGTAATGAAAAATTTCGAGAAGTTCATCGGTAGGGTCCCTTAACCGCGTGGCGCCTGGGCGCTGGCGACTTTCACGTTGTTGCCCGCCACCTTCGGCGCCGGGTTGCTGGCCTCCAGGGCCTGACGCTGCTGGGCGAGGGCGGCGAGGGTTTGCTCGCTGGCCATCTGTGTTTCTTCCGGGGTTACCGGCGAACCAGGGCGCACGCGCTGCAGGCCCTTGACCACGATGCGGTCGTCCTTGCCCAGGCCGCTGCGCACGATGCGCAAGCCTTCCAGCTTTGGCCCCAGTTCCACGGCGCGGTAGGTGGCTTTGTTGTCCTTGTCCATGACCAGCACAAACTTCTTGCCAAGGTCGGTGCCCACGGCTTCGTCGTTGATCAGCATGGCGTCGTACTGGGCGCTGCCGACCAGCTTCAGGCGCGCATACAGGCCCGGGGTGAACTGGCCGTTGCTGTTGTCGAATACCGCGCGGCCGCGGATGGTGCCGGTGCGCGGGTTGACCTGGTTGTCGACGAAGTTCATCTGGCCCAGGTGCGGGTTGCCGCTTTCGTTGGTCAGGCCCAGGTATACCGGGGTGCTCTGGCTACGCTGGCCTTCACGGGCCAGCTTGGTGTACTTGAGGTACACGCGCTCGTCGGCGTCGAAGTAGGCGTAGACCTTGTCGGTGGACACCACACTGGTCAGCGGGGTGACATCGGCGGTGACGATGTTGCCGGCGGTGAACTCGGCGCGGCTGACACGGCCACTGATGGGCGCGGTGACGCGGGTGAAGCTGAGGTTCAGGCGTGCCAGGTCGAGCTGGGCCTGGATCGCATCGACGCCGGCACGGGCTTCGGCGGCGGCACTGCTGCGCGATTCGGCCAGTTCGGCGGAGATGGCGTTGCTGTCACGCAGGCGTTCACCACGGCGGGCTTCGTTGGCGCTGCGGATGGCGGTGGCCTTGGCCTGTTGCAGTTGGGCTTCGAGACGGCGGACTTCAGCCTGGAACGGGCGCGGGTCGATCTGGAACAGCAGGTCGCCTTTCTTGACCTGGGCGCCTTCGGTGAAGGCGACCTGGTCGATCTGGCCGGAGACCCGCGGGCGCACTTCGACGGTTTCCGGGGCTTCGAGGCGGCCGGTGAACTCGTCCCATTCGGTGATCGGTTGTTCGATCACCTTGGCCACACTTACCTTCGGCGCGGCGGGAGCCTGCACGGCGTCGGGGGTTCGACCGCAAGCGCTGATCACCACCACTGCCAGGGCAGCGAGGGGGAAGCGCAAAGGTTTGAGTGATTGTTCCATGGAGAACTCCGCCAAAGTATTAGTAGTGGGCGGAGTGTGAGTGTGTTGCGCGCGAGGCACGAATCGAACGGGACGAAGGTTAATATCACGCTGAATGATAAGTGGGGATCAACTATCGATGGCTGCCAGGGTTGCACGCAGGGCACCGCCTGTGCGGGCACTACGTTACGCGAAAGCCTGGGCCTGGCCATTCAGTGAATACTTGAGGCCAGCTCGAAGATTGGCATGTACATGAGGATCACGATCAGGCCGATCAGCAGGCCGATGAAGGTCATCAACAGCGGCTCGAACAGTTTGACGAACCATTCCACCCAGCGGCCGATTTCCTGATCATGGAAGTCGGCGCAGCGCTCCAGCATCTCGCCCAGGTTGCCAGACTGCTCGCCAGCGCGCAGCAGGCGCAGGGATACCGGCGTCACCAGGTGCCCGGCCGCGAGTGCATCGGAGAGCGGCAGCCCTTCGCCCACCCGCTGGCTGGCCTGCTCCAGGCCCTGTGCTGCTGCGTTGCCGAGCAGGCCGCGGGCCATGCCCATGGCGGTGAGGATGGGAATCCCGCCTTGCAGCAGGATGCCCAGCGAGCGATAGAAACGCGCCAGCTCGTACATCATCAGGCGCTGGTGCAGTGCGGGCAGGCGCCGCAGTTGGCAGGAGGCCCAGTACCGTACACGCGGGTGCCGGCGTAGCAGCCAAAGCGCCGCGACCCCACCGAGGGTACCCAGCGCCAGTGGCGCTTGCTGGGCATGCAGAAACAGGCCGACCTGCATCAGCACCCGGGATAGCCAGGGTAGTTCGGTGCCCATGCCCTCGAACACCTGGCTGAACCGCGGCACCACATAGCCCAGCAGGAACAGCACCACACCGCCCCCCACCAGCAACAGCAGTAACGGGTAGACCGAGGCACCCACCAGTTTCTGCCGGACCAGGTCCAGGCGCTGGCGATAGCTGATGTAGCGGGTGAGGGCGTCGCCCAGAGCACCGGTGCGTTCGCTGGACTGCACCAGCGCCACATACAGCGGCGGGAATACCCGCGGTTGCTGGCCCAGCGCCTGGGACAGTGAGCGGCCTTCGTACAGCTGGCGCACCAGCTCGGCGAGCACCTTGCGCGCTGTCGCTGCCGGGCTCTTCTCCGCCAGGCTCTCCAGTGCGTCGATCAGCGGCAGGCCGGCATTGAGCAAGGTTGACAGTTCCTGGCTGAACAGCACCAGGTCGAACGCCGCTTCACGGCGCCAGGCCATGCCGCGCAGAGCGCCGCCGCTGCTGCGCAGGCTGAGCACACGCAGGCCTTGGTCTTCGGCCTGGCGGCGGGCCTGGTCGGCGTCCTCGGCGTCGATCTGCAACTGCACCACGCCCTGCCTACCCAGGGCCTTGAGGCTGTAGCGCATGGCTGCTCTCCTTACTGCCAGCTGGTAACTTCGGCATTTTCGCCATCGCCACCCGGCTGGCCGTCCTTGCCCATCGACAGCAGGTCGTACTCACCGCCGTTCTCGCCAGGTTGCCGGTAGATATAAGGGCGGCCCCACGGGTCTTGCGGCACGGCCTTCTGCAGGTACGGGCCGGTCCAGCGAGCCTCGCCACTGGGCGCGACCACCAGCGCCTGCAAGCCTTGTTCGCTGTTGGGGTAGTGGCCGACCTCCAGACGGTACAAGTCCAGGGCCTTGCTCAGCCCCTCGATCTGCGCCCGCGCTACCTTGGCCTCGGAGCGGCCTAGCTGACTGAAGTACTTGGGGGCGACGATGCCGGCCAGCAGGCCGAGTACTACCAGTACCACCAGGAGTTCAAGCAGAGTGAAGCCACGTTGCGGGTTGGTTCTGCGCTGCATGGTGAAACCCTCCACTGCATGGGGACAAGCGTTGACATGCACCATGCAACAGCCGTGCACGTCTGCCTTGGGGCCTTGCGCCATGCGGCACAGGAAGCGGCACAGTGCTTGCGTCGTGGTGAATGTCCTCGGGTTTTCCGGGGCATTTCCCCCACATCGGGGGCCACGACGAAGAGGCGACCGGCATGCGTGGACTCATCCTCGGTTTGATCTGGCTGGCGGCAGGTGCTGCCCAGGCCGATGTGTACATCTCAATCGATGCCAAGGGTGGCTACGTACTGACCAATGTCCATCGACCAGGGCGACACTATGAGAAGGTGATCAGCGAGCCGCTGGCCCAGGGCGGGCCGGTCAACGCGCAGATGATCACCGGTCGCCCTTACGCCGAGGTAGTCGCCACGGCTGCGCGCCTCCACAACCTGCCGCCGGCGCTGCTGCACGCGGTGATCAAGGCCGAGTCCGGCTACAACCCCAAAGCCCGTTCGCGGGCGGGTGCAGTGGGGTTGATGCAACTGATGCCAGACACCGCCCGCGAGATGGGGGTGCAAGACCGCCTGGACCCGGAAGACAATGTGCAGGGCGGGGCACGCTACCTCAAGCAGATGCTCACCCTGTTCGACAACGACATCACCTTGGCCGTGGCGGCCTACAACGCCGGCCCGGATGCTGTGCTGCGGCGTGGTGCCGTGCCGCCGTTTGCCGAGACACGGCGCTATGTGCCCACGGTGCTGCGGGAGTATCGAAAGTTGCAAGGGTTGACTGATGATTCGTCGTTGTAACAACGGGCGTGCAGCTCACGCATTCCCGCAGGGGCCGCGCCACCCTCAGGCTGTTTCGGGTAGGTGAAGTGAGGAGGGAATAAATACCCTTCGGCGGATGCCATCAATTTAATATTATGGTTTCCCCAAGTCTGGGCTATAACCTTCTGAAGGTGCCCAGCTGAGGAGTCCGTTATGGACGTCGCCCCTCGTTCCGTCACTCTTGAAGTGCCTGCCGGTAGCGAGCTGGCCGCCCCGCGCAAGCCATTCAACCTGCTGCGCTGGTATGCCTGGGTCAGTCTAGCCATCATTCTCTCGGTGGCTGCCGGGCTGGGGCTGATTTCCAGCCGCTTCATCATCGACGAGAGCGTCGAGCGTGATGCGTTACTCACCGCACAGTTCATCACCTCCATTGCCGATGCCGAAGTGCGCCATGTGTCGATCCCCAATGTGCGGACCATGGGCGAACTGCTCGATCCGCGCACCGACCGCGATAACTTGCCCGACGTCGACCCGCAAGCCCGGCGCAAGGCCCGTGGCGAGTTCCTTGACCATATCGCTCACCTGCCCGATATGCTGCTGGCCAATATTTACGCCTTGGACCGCACAGTGATCTGGTCCAGCAACCCGGCGCTGATCGGCAAGCTGATCGAAGGCGACGAAGACCTGGATCAGGCTTTCGAGTACAAGATGCGGGTCTCGGCCAGCTACCACAATTTCGAACAGGCGCGTGCCGAGCAGAAGTTCGTCACCCCGCCCAAGCAGTTGTTCATCGAGAACTACATTCCGCTGTTCGATGCCGATGGCGATCGGGTCACAGCGATGGTCGAGATTTACAAGGAGCCCCACGACCTGATCGTGCGCATCGAACGTGGCCTGATCCTGATCTGGTTGGCTATCACGGTCGGCGCTGCACTGGTCTATGTCGGCCTTTACGGCATCATGCACCGCGCCGCACGGCTGCTGGCGGTGCAGCAGAAACGCCTGATCAGCAGCGAAACCTACGTGGCACTGGGTGAGGTGTCTTCGGCGGTGGCCCATAGCCTGCGCAACCCGCTGGCCAGCATCCGCTCAAGTGCCGAACTGGCCCAGGCGTTCGACGAAGGCCCGGCGCAACGCCAGGTCAACGATATCATCAGCCAGGTCGATCGCATGTCGCAGTGGATACGCCAGATGCTGCAGTCACTGCGCCCGCTGAACGACGAGGTATTGGCAGTGGACTTGCCGCAGGCGTTGCAGGAAAGCCTGCAGACCTACGCTGTGCCGCTGGCGCGCAGCGGGGTAAGCCTGGACCTGCAACCCTTACCGGCCGTGCAGGTGTTGGGGCACCCGGTATTGCTGCGCCAGGTATTCAGTAGCCTGATTGCCAATGCCTTGGAGTCGATGGAGCAGGGCGGGCGGTTGCGTATCGAGGTGGTACGTCACAACCGGCGCAGCCTGACTTTGCGCCTGTCCGACAATGGCAAGGGCATGAACGAAGAGCAGCAGCGTATGGCTTTTCGACCGTTCTTTACCACCAAACAGGGTGGGCTGGGGGTGGGGCTGGTGTTGGTGAAACGCATCATGGAACGTTTCGGTGGTACGGTCCGGCTCAGCAGCAGCGAAGGCCATGGCACGCGGGTTTCGTTAAGCTTCCGGCTGGCCTGAATATGTCAAATGACATCAATATGATTTAGTAAGATATTGATATAAAAAGGATTTAAGTTTTTGGGTGATAATCACCCAGATGTGGGGAATCATCCTATAATTATTCTTAATAAGTTTTTGCAACCTACTGAAAAATAAAGTTTTTAATTTGGTATGGTCCTGCTGGCCAAGTTTTTGCAGCGAAGTTTGTGAAGCGCGACACGCGACAAATGGCAGCTGCGACTGCCCAGGTGGATTGCTACCCAGTGGCTGCTGCCATTGGCCTTGATGCAGTTCTGAACGTACGCCCTGCGCGGGAACCACGCGATGCAGATGCTGGAAGACGAAGCGCCCGACAAGGCCAATGCGACCGCCAGCGGACGGGCCGTACCCTTGCGTGAATTCAACCTGCTGCGCTGGTTTTCGGTGATCAGCCTGTTGATCATTACCGCGGTGGCAGGTGGGCTGGGTTACGTTTCGACGCGCTTCGTGGTGCGCGACAGCGTGCAGCGCGATGCCATGCTCACCGCGCAGTTCATTCAGGCAATGGCCCAGGCTGAAGTGCGTCATTCGCAATTGCCGCCTGGCACCACCATGGGCGAATTGCTGGACCCGCGGCTGGACCTGCAGCACTTGCAGTTCACCCCGGCCTTGGCCGAATCGACCCGCGTCGAGTTCCTCGATCATGTCGAGCACCTGCCGGACACTTTGCTGGCCAACGTCTATGCCCGCGACCGCACCATTGTCTGGTCCACCAACGTAGAGCTGATTGGCAAGCAGATAGAAGTTGATGGCGATCTTGAGCGCGCCTTCCGCTCGCGCAAGGCGGTGTCGGCCAGTTATCACAAGGCCGCCGAGGATCGCGAAGAGCAGAAGTTCCAGCGCGCACCGCGTTACCTGTTCATCGAGAACTACATCCCGCTGTTCGACAGCCAGGGTGAGCAGGTATTGGCCATGGTGGAAATCTACAAGGAGCCGCAGGACCTCATTCGGCGCATCCAGCGCGGCTATGTGCTGATCTGGGCCTCGACACTGGTGGGTGGGGCGTTGATCTACTTCGGCCTGTTCTGGATCGTGCGCCGTGCGGCGCACATGCTGCACCTGCAGCAGGAGCGGCTGGTGGCAAGCGAAACCTACGTGGCGCTGGGAGAAATGTCGTCGGCTGTGGCTCACAGCATGCGTAACCCGCTGGCCAACATACGCTCCAGCGCCGAACTTGCCCAGGAAACCGCCAACCCTGCTGCGCAGAAGAACATCACTGACATCATCAGCCAGGTCGACCGCATGTCGCGCTGGGTGCGCGACCTGCTGGTGTCGCTACGTCCGGCCAGTGACGACCCCGAGGCCGTGGACCTGGTGGCGGCCATCGAGGACACCCACCTGGCCTTCGCTCAGCAGATCGAACGCAACGGCGTGCGCTTCCATTTCGAAGGGCCGGACGTGCAGTGGGTGGTCAGCCAGCCGCTGCAGCTTACGCAGATTCTCAACAGCCTGTTTTCCAACGCCCTGGAGGCCATGCCCGCTGGCGGGATGCTCAATGCCCAGGTCAATGTGCAAGAAGGCCTGCGTGCCGAGTTCGTGCTGACCGACACCGGCAAAGGCATGAGCCAACAGCAGGAACGGATGGTGTTCAAACCGTTCTTCACGACCAAGCAGGGAGGCCTCGGTGTAGGCCTGGCCTTGGTCAAACGCATCATGGAACGTTTTGGCGGCTCGGTCAGCCTGAGCAGCCGCGAAGAGGAAGGAACCCGCGTCAGCCTTACATTCAATATTGCAGCGGGAGGGGAACATGGAGCACAGCATCCTGGTCGTCGAGGATGATGAAATCCTTGCCGACAACATTCGCACCTACCTCAGCCTCAAGGGCTACGAAGTCATCGTGTGCCACAGCGCGGAGCTGGCGCTGGAGCAGATCAAGCGGGCGCAACCTGACGCGGTGCTGACCGACAACTCGTTGCCAGGCATGAGCGGGCACGACCTGCTGCGTACGCTGGTGGCCCGCGCGCCGGACCTTAAAGTGATCATGATGACCGGCTACGGCAATGTCGAAGATGCCGTGCAGGCGATGAAGGAGGGCGCCTTTCATTACCTGACCAAGCCGGTAGTACTGGCCGAGCTCAAACTGACCCTGGACAAGGCCCTGGCTACCGAGCGTATGGAGCGCACACTGTCATTCTACCAGGAGCGTGAGGCGCAGAAGTCCGGGTTGCAGGCATTGATCGGCGAGTCGCCGGTGATGCTCACCCTCAAGCACACCCTGCGCCAGGTGCTCGATGCCGAGCGGCGCATGGCCAGTGACGACCTGCCACCGGTGCTGATCGAAGGCGAGACCGGTACGGGCAAGGAACTGGTGGCCCGTGCCCTGCATTTTGATGGTTCGCGCAGTAAAGGGCCGTTCATCGAGTTCAATTGCGCTTCGATCCCTGCCAACCTGCTTGAGGCTGAACTGTTTGGCCACGAGAAGGGCGCGTTCACCGATGCCAAGGAGCGCCGGGTGGGGCTGGTGGAGGCTGCCGATGGCGGCACCCTGTTCCTTGACGAGATCGGCGAAATGGACCTGGTGCTGCAGGCCAAGCTGCTCAAGTTGCTGGAGGACCGCAGCATCCGCCGGATTGGTGCGGTGAAGGAACGCAAGGTGGATCTGCGGGTGATCAGCGCCACCAACTGTAACCTGGAGCAAATGGTGCAGCAGGGCAAATTCAGGCGTGACCTGTTCTTCCGGCTTCGCATTATCGCCCTGAAGGTGCCGCGCCTGTATTCACGCGGGCAGGACATTCTGCTACTGGCGCGGCATTTCCTTGCCCACCATAGCCGGCGTTACGGCAAGCCGAACCTGCGCTTTTCCGCCGAGGCCGAAAGCCTGATGCTCGGTTATAGCTGGCCTGGCAATGTGCGTGAATTGCGCAACATGCTGGAGCAGACCGTGTTGCTGGCGCCGAACGAGGTGGTGCAGGCGCATCAGTTGAACCTGTGCATGACCTTGGTTGACGAGCCGTTGGCGCAACAGCCGATGGCGGCCATGTTCGAAATGCCGCGGCACGAGCCAGAGCCGGGTACAAGCCTGCCTGACATGGAGCGTGACCTTGTCTGCAAGACCCTGGACCGCACCGACTGGAACGTGACCAAGTCGGCGCGGATGCTTGGGTTGTCGCGGGATATGCTGCGTTACCGGATCGAGAAGTTGGGGCTGACCCGGCCTGACAAGCGTCAGTGGTAGTACAGGCCGTGTCGTCAGGGGTTACCTGTGCCCGAGCTGCCTTCTCCTTGCCGGCCGGTACCTTCCGATCCACTGCCATCCATTCCCGGCAGATCGCGGTTGTCATTCTGCTGCGCCGGCGGGCTTTGCGGTTCGTTGCCCTGTATGCGCGGGTCGGTGTCCCGCGGCAAAGGCTTCTCGATCGGGTTGAGGGTGCTGTCCACGCCTGGCTGTGGCGCCGTATTGTGCGGGTCGTCGGGGTAGGTCGGACCGGTGCCGACAGCAAAGGCCAGCGGCGAGGCGAGCAGGGCAATCGACAGGATGATTGAGCGGGGCATGGCAGGCTCCTTTGCTATACGGGTAAGGCTCATACTTCTCTTCGGCCTTACCCGGAACGTCAAGGTGCCATTACCCCGATCAACGGTCACACCACCAGCGACAGCAACATGATGAAAATGATGCCGACGATGGACAGGATCGTCTCCATCATGCTCCAGGTCTTGAAGGTTTCTGCCACGGTCATGTTGAAGTACTGCTTCACCAGCCAGAAGCCGGCGTCGTTCACATGCGACAGGATCAGCGAGCCGGCACCGGTGGCCAGTACCAACAGCTCACGGTTCACCCCCGGCACCAGGTCGATCACCGGCGCCACGATACCCGCGCCGGTGATGGTGGCGACCGTGGCGGAGCCGGTCGCGATGCGAATCACCGCCGCCACCAGCCATGCCAGCATGATCGGCGAAATTTCTGCTTGCACAGCCATCTGCCCGATCACGTTGCCTACGCCGGTATCCACCAGCATTTGCTTGAAGCCACCGCCAGCGCCGACGATCAGCACGATGGCGGCAGTCGGTGCCAGGCTCTGGTCGAGCATCTTCATGATCTGCTGGCGGTTGAAGCCGCGGGCCGAACCGAAGGTATAGAAGGCCAGTAGCAGGGCGGCGAGCAGGGCGGTGATCGGGTGACCGATCAGGTCCATCCACTGGCGCACGATGTGCTCGGCCGGCAGCACCACGTCGGCGAACGTTTTCAGCAGCATCAACGCGACCGGCAGCAGTACGGTGATCAGGGTGATGCTGAAGCTTGGCAGGTTGCCCTGATCGGACTCCTTGGCGATCTGGTCCATCAGTTCCTGGGACGGGTTGCCCGGGATGTAGCGGGAAATGAAGTTACCGAACAGAGGGCCGGCGATGATCGCGGTGGGCAGTGCGACGATCAGACCGTAAAAGATGGTCTTGCCAATGTCAGCATGGAAAATGCCGATCGCCAGCAAGGGGCCCGGGTGCGGTGGCACCAGCCCGTGTACCACCGACAGGCCGGCCAGCAGCGGAATGCCGATTTTCACCAACGATACGCCCGAGCGCCGGGCGACGATGAACACCAGTGGAATCAGCAGCACAAAGCCGATTTCGAAGAACAGCGGGATGCCCACCAGGAAGGCGGCGAACATCATCGCCCAATGCACGTTCTTCTTGCCGAAGGCGCGGATGAGGGTTTGCGCGATCTGGTCGGCACCCCCGGAGTCGGCCATCAGCTTGCCGAGCATGGTGCCCAGGGCGAGCACGATGCCGACGAAGCCGAGCACGCCGCCAAAACCGTCCTGGAACGATTTCATGACCTTGGCCACCGGCATGCCGGAAGTCAGGCCCAGGAAGCCGGCCGCGAGGGTGAGGGCGACGAAGGGGTGAACCTTGAAGTGGGTGATCAGCAGGATCAGCCCGACGATGGTAACCAGCGCGTCGAGCAGCAGGAAGGTATCAGTAGCCAGTCCGAACATGGTTTGAAGGCCTCGGTCTTATCGTTGTTTTGGGCGTAGCTTTTTGGAGTCTTTGCCGCGTTTACGGGGTGGGGTAGCGCTGTCTTTGGTGAGACGGAAAAGCCGCCGAGGTCAGGCGGTTTGCGCCAGGCCCGGCTCACCGCAGCGCTTTAGCCAGTGGTCCACCGCTTCGGCCAGTGCTTCGATCGGTTGGGTGGCGTCCAGTGCCAGCGTCAGTGGCTCGCCGCGTGGCGATTCCAGGGCCGCGAACTGGCTGTCGATGAGGCTGGCCGGCATGAAGTGCCCTGGGCGAGCCAGCACGCGTTTTTCGGCCTCGGCAGGCGACAGTTCGAGGAACACGAACACCAGCCCGGGCATGGCATCGCGCAGGGTGTCGCGGTAGCGGCGCTTGAGTGCCGAGCAGGTCAGGATCGGGCGTTCACCGGCCTGGGTGGTGGCTTGCAACTCTTCACCAAGGCGGACCAGCCAGCCGGCACGGTCGCTGTCGTCCAGCGGGATGCCAGCGCTCATCTTGCGGATGTTTTCGGCAGGGTGGAAAGCGTCGCCTTCGATCAGGCGGCCGCCGCTTCTGGCAGCGATGGCGGCGCCGATGCAGCTTTTGCCACAACCGGCCACGCCCATCACCACAATGGCGGACAGGGGAGAATTCATCAGTACCTCCTGCGGGTGAGGTAGCGCTGTCTCGCCTTGGACGAACAGCCATCTCCCCGGTGTTATTGGTCTTGTCCTTACGCAGTATGGACGCCTGGTGGCAAGCGCGTAGTGGCTGCTACCAAAGATTACATTGCCTGCATCCTGAGACAGCGCTACCTTAGTGGCCGTTCCCTCTCCTTGCAAGTAGTAAAATTACAACATTCATGTCCCGCACCGGCTCCCGAACTACAGGTCGTCCCACCCTGGCTGAAGTTGCCAGGCTTTCCGGGGTCTCCCCGATTACCGCTTCGCGCGCCTTGCGCGGGGTCAGCACGGTTGCGCCTGACCTGGTGGAAAAGGTCATCGCCGCAGCGGCGAACCTTGGCTATGTGGCCAACCCGGCGGCGCGGGCGCTGGCCTCAGCACGCAGCCAGTCAGTGGTGGTGTTGATCCCGTCGTTGTCCAACCAACTGTTCATCGACACCCTGGAGGCCATTCACGAGGTCATGCGCCCTCGTGGGCTAGAGGTGCTGATCGGCAACTATCACTACGACCTTGCCGAAGAAGAGAACCTGATCCGCAATTACCTGGCCTATCAGCCCTGCGGCATTTTGCTGACCGGCTTCGAGCGTAGCGATGCTGCGCGGCAGATGCTGGCTGCCAGCGGCGTGCCGTGTGTGCACATGATGGAACTCAATGGTGAGCCAGGGGCTTTGTCAGTCGGCTTCTCGCAGCATCAGGCCGGGCGTGCTGCTGCACGGCACCTGATCGAGCGCGGGCGCAAGCGCCTTGCATTCATTGCCGCGCAGCTGGACCCGAGGGTGATGCAGCGTGCCGAGGGGTTCCGTCAGGCTTTGGCAGAGGCTGGTTTGCAGGCTGCGGAGCTGGAGGTATTGGCCCCGGAGCCATCGTCGATTGCCCTGGGCAGTGTGCTGTTCAGCCAGCTGATGCAGCAGGCGCCGGATGTCGACGGTATCTTCTTCTGTAACGACGACCTGGCTCAGGGCGCGGTGCTGCAGGCCTTGCGTCAAGGGGTGGAGGTGCCACGCCAGGTGGCGATGGTCGGTTTCAACGATTTGCCTGCGTCGGCGCATATGGTGCCGCGGCTGACCTCCATTCGCACACCACGGGCTGCGGTGGGGCGGGGCGCGGCACAGGCGCTGCTGGCGTTACTGGATGGCAAGCGGGTGACGAATGCGCAGCAGGATCTGGGCTTTGAGCTGATGGTGCGCGAGAGCTCCTGAGAGCGCCCGCCAAGGCGTTCGCGCGCGAATCCCACAGGAATGATTGGCCCGAAACGAAGGTGCAGCGGGTTTACCTGCGAAGCAGGTGATGCGGGGCATGGCACCGGCTGTGCCGGTGTTCGCGGGTGAACCCGCTCCTACAGGCGCTGTCGATGCCACGACTTGCCAGCGGCGATCTATGCTCAGAAAACCGCGCATAGGGAGCCCCGCGTCATGTTCGATTTCCACCGCAAGTCTGATTTGGCAGAAATCCAGCGCAGCCGCCAGGCGTTGGCCAATGCGCAAGCCAAACTGGCCGCTATCGGCCGTTCCATGGCAATGATCGAGTTCGCCCCTGACGGCACTATCCTCGACGCCAACGAGCGCTTCTGCCAGGCCATGGGCTACAGCGCCGACGAACTGCGAGGCAAGCACCACAGGCTGTTCTGTGAGCCGGACTATGCAAAAAGCGCCGAATACCAGCAACTGTGGCGCGAGTTGGGGCAGGGCAAGGCAATCAGCGGTACGTTCGAGCGCATCGACAAGGCGGGGCGCGAGGTCTGGCTGGAAGCCAGCTACATGCCCGTGCTGGACGAGCACCGGCAAGTCACCAGCGTAATCAAGGTGGCGTCGGACATCACCCAGCGGGTGGTGCTGGAGCACGAGAGCGAAAGCCTGCTCAAGGCCATCAGCCGCTCCATGGCGGTGATCGAATTCACCCCGCAAGGCCGGGTGATCAAGGCCAATCAGAATTTTCTCGACACCATGGGCTACCGCCTTGATGAAGTGGTTGGCCGCCATCACGGGCTGTTCTGCCTGGCGCATGAACGCGAATCGGCCCAGTACCGGGAGTTCTGGGCTTCGCTGAACCGTGGCGAATACCACTCGCACCGCTTCGAACGCGTCAACAAGCACGGCCAGACTGTTTTCCTGGAGGCCTCCTACAACCCGATCTTCGACAGCAAGGGCCGCCTGTGCAAAGTGGTCAAGTTTGCCAGCGACATCACCCATCAGGTCTGCACCCAGCAAAGCGCCGCCCATGCCGCCCATGCCAGTTCGGTGCAGACCGATGCCTGCGCGCGCAAGGGTACCGAAGTGGTGCAGCAGACCGTGCAGGTAATCGAGCAGATTTCCCAGGAGCTTAACGACGCAGCGCGCAGCATCGATGCGGTAAACAAGCAGTCGGATGTGATCGGGCAGATTGTGCTGACCATTCGTGGCATTGCCGACCAGACCAACCTGTTGGCCCTTAATGCAGCCATCGAGGCCGCGCGTGCCGGCGAGCACGGGCGAGGCTTTGCCGTGGTGGCCGATGAGGTGCGCAACCTGGCCGCGCGAACCAGCAAGGCCACCCTGGAAATCGTCGATGTGGTGCGGCAGAACCACGACCTGTCGCTATTGGCAGTGGCCAGCATGCAATCGAGCCTCAACCGTACCGGTCACGGCGTGGCACTGGCCAATGAGGCGGGGACGGTGATCATGGAAATTCAGCAAGGTTCACGCCACGTCGTGGACGCCATCAGCCAGATCAGCTCGACGCTGCAATTGCATTGAGCGCCTCGCGCATCTCGTCAAGCAGCGCCTGCAGGCTGACTTGCAGTTGCCCGCGTTGCTCAACGGTTGGCAGCCCTCGTGCGTGGGCGTGTTCGATGGCTTCACAGTCTTTGACCACGGCGCGCACCCTGATCATTTTGGCGCCACCCTTGATGCGGTGGGCCAAGGCGCGTACGGCTTCATCAGGTGCGTCTGTGGCCAAGGCACGCAGGGCGGCCAGGTCTTCACTGACGCTTATCGACAACTGCTCCAGCAAATGCCGCGTCAACTGTTCGTCGTCCTGGGTCAGGTGGCGCAATTCGGCCAGGTCGAACCCACTATGGAAAGGCTCCGGCGACGGCTGTTGAGGGCGCAGCTGGGGCAGATGGGTCTTGAGCGTACGCAGACCAATCGGCTTGAACAGGCATTCGTCCATGCCGCTGGCCAGGCAGCGAGTACGCTCCTCGGCCTGGGCGTTGGCGGTCACGCCAAGAATACGCCCTGCTGGCAGGCCGCGTTCGCCCTCCAGGCTACGAATGCGCCGGGTGAGTTCATGCCCGTCCATGACCGGCATGCTGCAATCGGTGATCACCAGGTCGAAGCGCGCTTCTTGCCAGCGTGCAAGGGCGATCTCGCCATTCTCCGCCAGTGTCACATGGTGCCCCAGGGTTTGCAGTTGCCGTTCCAGCAATAGCAGGTTGGCTGGGTAGTCGTCGACCACCAGAATATTGAGCGGGCCGCTGTTGCTTTCATGTGTCGTGAGTTGCGGGTCCGCTTGTGCCGGTGCTTCGCAGACGGGTAACCGCAGGCTGACTTGTACCCGGGTACCAACGCCCTCGACGCTCTGAAGACTCAGGGCGCCGCCCATCAGCTCGGCCAGGGTACGGCTGATGACCAACCCCAGGCCTGCCCCTTGACGTGCCCTTGGGCCATCGACCTGAACGAAGGCACTGAACAGCCTGGCCTGGTCGGCGGGGCTGATGCCGATGCCGGTGTCACGCACATTCAGCTCGATGGCCAGAACGCCGTGGCCGGCAACTTTGGGCAGCAGCAGGCATGCCTGCACTTCACCACGGTCGGTGAACTTGATGGCGTTGCTGATCAGGTTGGACAGAATTTGCTTGAGTCGCAGTGGGTCAGCCAGCACCCATACCGGCTCTGCAGGCAGCTCGCCCTGCAGATGCAACCCTTTGGCCCGGGCATTGCCTTCGAACACACGCAGCGTGGCGCGCACCAGTTCGACCAGATTGGTAGGCACCGGTTGCAGGCTGATATGGCCGGATTCGATGCGGGAAATGTCGAGAATATCGCCAATCAGCTCAAGCAGGCCAATGGCCGAATCATGGGCGGTCTGCAAGGTCTGGGCGTCGCTGCGGCCGCTGCGGCTATCTTCCAGGGCCAGTTCCAGCAGACCGATCACCGCATTCATCGGCGTACGAATCTCATGGCTCATGGTGGCCAGGAAGGTGCTTTTGGTCTGGCTGGCCTGTTCGGCATCGTCTTTGGCCTGGCGTAACTGTTCCAGCAGCCCACGGCTCAGCGCGAGCTGTGCCTGCAGTGCGTGCTGTGCCTCGGTTCGCTGGTTGATCAGCTTGCGCAGGTAGCTGTTCCAGAACACCACCCCGGCCAGCAGCAGGGCCGACAGCACCAGCACCTGCAAAGCCAGGGTGCGGTAGTCGCGCCATGGGCTGTCGCTCACCAGTGTGCTGGTGCGCCAGCGGTTGATCAACTGGTCCAGTTCTTCAGGTGGAATGCTTAGCAGCGCCTTGTCGAGAATGGCCTGCAGCTGTGGCTGGTCGGCGGCTACGGCAAAGGCGGCAATGGCCGGGGCGTCGTCGAGCACGCTGGCAATGCGCAAACGGTCCTTGAACACATGGCTGATGTAATAGGCCGCATTGATATGGCTGCTCAGGGCCACGTCGGCAACACCGTTGGCCACGGCCTCCATCTGGCCCAGGGGGTTGTCAACTTCGACGATCTCGGCCTGCGGGTATCGCTGTTGCAAAACGGCCTGCTGCGGTGAGCCGCGCACCAAGGCGATGCGCTTGCCATCCAGGGCCTTGGCCTGTGCAGGTGATTCACCGTCGTTGCGGGTGACAAGCACGCGCGGGCTGACCAGGTAGGGGCGGGTGTAGCGCAGTTGCTTCAAGCGGTCGGCACCATAGCCCAGCGCCCCGATCATCTGTGCCTCGCCGTGCACCAGGCGGTCGATCATGGCCTGCGATGAAGCACTCTCGACGGGTGTGAACTGCAGCCCAGTGCGCAGCGAGATCTGCTTGAGCAGGTCCAGGGTGATACCGCTAGGGCGGTGCTGAGCATCGTTGAACGTCAAAGGTGCCAGCGAGGTATTGACCAGTACGCTGATAGTGGGGTGGGCGGTGATCCAGGCTTCTTCTTCTTCGCTCAAGGCAGTGAGGTGGCGCTGCAGCAGCAGGCTGGTGTTACCACTGCTCCAGCGGCGCAGAATGTTCAGGCGTTCACTTTCGCTTATGCGTGACAGCGCCTTGTCCACCAGCCGATGCAGGCGCGGGTTGTCGCTGGCTATGGCGAAGGCAAAAGCCTCTGGAGCCAGTTGGGAGAAATGGTCGATTTTCAACGTGCCCTGAAAACTTTTGCCGATCATGTAGTCGGTGCTGATCGCATCGCCCAGATAGGCGTCTGCCTCGCCCAGCACCACAGCAGCGAGCCCGGCCAGGGTTGAGCGGTACAGGCTCAGTTGCGCCTTTGGGTACAGGGTGCGAACGCTGACGGCCGGCAGGTAGTGATCGACCATCGCCAGGCGCAGGCCGGCGAGGTCGGGCGTGCTTTTCAAGCTGTGCCCCTCACGGGTGACGATCACTGGCAGGTCGTCGGCATAGGGGGTGCTCAGGCTAAGCTGGGCGTCTGCCGCTTCGAAGGCGTTGGAGCTACCTAGCAAGTCGATATGGCCATCACGCAGGGCAGTGATGGCCTCGTGACGGCTGTCAAAACGGCGTACTTCAATGGGTATGTCAAGCTGTTCGCCGATGATGCCGGCGTAGTCTGCGCTTAACCCCTCATAGTCATGCTGACTGACATTGATTTCGAACGGGGGGTAGTCGGGGCGCGCGCTACCCAGTATCAGGCGTTGGCGATTTTTCAGCCAGTGGCGATCATCGCCGGATAACGTCAGTGGGGCAGCGGCACTGATTGAGCGCGCCAGCAGATGGCGTGGTTCGCTGCTGGCCTGCAGCACCGTGGAGTTGGCCAGACTGATAGCCAGAAGGACGCTCGCCAGCAACAGTTTCATGGTAGCCGAGCGCTCAATAGACGCTGTTGCGCTTGGCCAGGTCGACCATTTCCACGAGAGACTCAGTCTTGAGCTTTTCCATGATACGGCCCCGGTAGGTGCTGATGGTCTTGGCGCTGAGGTTCATGCACGTGCCGATGTTCTTGTTGTTCTCGCCGCGCGCAAGGCGCCGCAGCACTTCCATTTCTCGGTTGGAGAGACTGGCCAGGCGCACTGGCTCGCTCTCCAGCGAGTTGCTGTTGACCGACATTTGCGGAAAGGTCGAATAACCTTTGGTCAGGGCCTTGAGGGCGAACAGCAGGGCCTCGTGGTCCTCTTCCTTGGTGACGAAGGCACCTATCCCGGCATCCAGGCAGCGGCGTACATACAGGTCAGTGGCCTGGCCGGTCAGCACCATGATCTTCGGTACCGGCTCCAGGCTCTGCAATCGCTTGATGACTTCCATGCCGTCCAGGCCAGGCAGGCCGATGTCGAGAATGACTACGTCAGGGCGCAGTTCACGGGCTACCTGAGCCACTTCACTGCCGTTGCCGACCTCGCCGATGACATGGAAGCGCTCGCGTTCGAGCAGTAGGCGCAGGGACAGCCGGACAATAGGGTGGTCGTCGACGATCAGCACGGTTGTCATGAGGAAAACTCCTGTAGGGATGTGGTCCGCTTCCTGGAACACTCAGGAATACGTCTGCAAGTGGGGTTATCGGAAGCGCTGCACGATACGACCATTCCCGAAGTTTGGTAATGCCGAGTATAGAAGTGTTGAAAACCCCAGTGCTTTTTGTTGAAAAGTCCTACAAGAAACAGGAAAGACATCACCCTGAGAAAGCGGTGATGCCGCTTCTTTGCAGTTGTTCAGGCGCAGGCAGCGTGCGGTTTGTGTAGACGCAGTGTGGAGGCAGGGTTGTTGGCCAATGCCTGGCCGACTCGCGTCGGGCGGGCTACCAACTGCCCGGTACAATTTGGGCAGCGGCCTTGGAAGCGGGTTTCGGCACAGGCACGGCAGAACGTGCATTCGAAGGAGCAGATCATAACGTCGGGGCTGTCACCCGGCAGATCGGCATCACAGCACTCGCAGTTGGGGCGTAATTCCAGCATGGGCATGGCTCCTGTTCGCAGGCGGGAACCCGGAGTCTGCTACGCCCGAGGCAAGGCTGGCAATGTTCAGTCGCCAAGGCGGTACAGGTGGGCATGCCCGGCACGGTACAAGGCCGATTCGGCGAACGGTGTATCCCCCAGTACGTGGCCTACCAGGATCAGCGCCGTGCGCCGGAAATCCTTGGCCGCTACGCGTTCGACGATATCACCGAGGTTGCCGCGCACCCAATCCTGGTCTGGCCAGGTGGCCCGATGCACCACCGCAACCGGGCAGTGCGCGCCGTAGTGCGGCATCAACTCAGCGACAATGCGCGACAGGTGCTTGACCCCCAGATGAATTGCCAGGGTGCTGCCATGGCGCGCCAGGTCGCCTAACTGCTCACCCGGCGGCATGGGCGAGCTGTCGCCATAGCGGGTGAGGATCACGGTCTGCGCCACTTGAGGCAAGGTCAGCTCGCAGCCGAGCAGGGCGGCGCTCGCTGCCGTGGCGGTAACGCCGGGGATGATCTGGTAATCGATGCCCAGCGCCTGCAGGTGGCGAATCTGTTCACCGATGGCGCCGTACAGGCTGGGGTCGCCGCTGTGCACCCGGGCCACATCCTGACCTTTTTCGTGTGCGCTGCGCATGGCAGCGATGATCTGTTCCAGATGCAGTTCGGCGCTGTTGATCACGGTTTCGGCCTGGTGGCCTTCGAGCACGGCGGCGGGTACCAGTGAACCGGCATAAATGATCACCGGGCACTGACGAATCAGCCGTTGGCCCTTGACCGTGATCAGCTCCGGGTCGCCGGGGCCGGCACCGATAAAGTAGATGGTCATGCAAAGTCCTGGCAAAAAAGAGGGTACGAAACGCTCAGCAGGCCAGGGCGAGCGTCGCCGGGCCCAGTACCTGGCGCGTCAGCAGCAGCCTGGCCGTACCCTGCCGCTGGCTGGCCAGGGCCAGTGCCGCGCTCTCGGCTACGCCCCAACAGCCACTGTGCTGGTGGGCAGCGGCGGAACGGTGGCTGAGCAGTGGTTCATAGGGTTGCAGTTGCGCGCCATGGTACAGCACCAAGGGCAAACCGAGGCGTTCTGCCAATTGCTGCAAGCCGGGCTCGTCGGCCTTCAGGCTGATGCTTGCGATGCCGCGCAGGTCGGCCAGCGCCAGCCCCTGATTGTCCAGGGCCTGGCGCAGCAAGCGTTGCAAGGCATCTGCCGGGCAACCCCGGCGGCAGCCAAAACCGGCATAGAAGGCAGGCATCAAGCCTGGCTGGAACGGCGGAACAGCCAGGCGCTGAGCAGGCCCAAGGCCAGCCAGAAGGCGGCGTTGGTCAGCCAGGAGGCGACCTTGAACTGGGTTTCCAATGCTTCAGGGGCCAGGCTTTCGTGCACCTCGGGTTGCGGTGCACCGATTACATGGGGAATGACCAGCAGCACGGCGCCCAGCGCCTTCAGCAGCCAGTGGCGGGCGAACACCAGCAAGGCCAGGCCCAGCGCTGTGGCACTGGCTGTACCGACCCACCAGGTTTGGCGTTGCCCCAGGTCGGCGGCCGCAGTCCCCGGCAGTTCTGGTGGCAAGCCCAGGGTGGGAGCCAGGCAGAACACGGCGAAGCCAGCCAACCCCCACAATGCGCCACTGGCAGCGCGTTTGGGCTCGCGAAGGCTGTACAGGGCGGCGAGGATCAGGGCGAAGCCGACTGCGACCACCAGGTTGCCGCCTGTGGTGGACAGCACGCGCTGCCAGCCGTCTTCCGGCGACCAGGCTTCGGCGCTGTGTTCATGAGCGGCCACTTCGCTACCGTGTTCGTGGTGTGCGGCCGGGGCCGAGGACTCGTAGGTTTCCGCCTCCAGAATCAGCGGGGCAACCCAGAAGCTTTGCAGCAAGGTCAGCAACAGGGCTGCAAGAAGCCCGCTGAAACCCGCAGTACGGGCAATGCGCGTGATCATCAGGCGTACTCAGTGGCAGGGGAAGGCGGCGCTGTGGCGGGTGTCGTGGGCGGCGTTGTGCACAGCCTCAATGTGCGAGAACCCGGCAAAGTACACCAGGCACAAACCCAGCAAGCTGGCACCGACGGCGATGATTACACGCTGGCTGAGGGTAACGGGGGTAGCAAGGCTGTGTTGTTTGGCGCTGGTGACGGGCATGACGCGATCCTCTGCTTTTTGTGGGCAATGGGCGAGCGCGGCAGCCCCGGACGTGGTCGCCCAAGGGAATGCAACAGCGCCCGCCCACCGCGGGGTGTTCATGAACGCCAGGCCGGTCTCCGGGCTTGCGAGGAAGAGCTGGGCTCCTGGAACGCGTCACCTTCCCATGCCGTACTACGAGGCACAGTGGTACAGACGCTTCACTCGCTTACCGTTGCGGGGGCAGCACCGGCATTGTCCAGCCCTGCTGAAGGGCCTGGGACGCACCGGTTTCCCGTTTCACCCCCTGAGGGGCACCTGAACGCGAGGCATAAGGAGAGCATGGGGCGGGCTTGGCGTCAATGTCATACAGCGCGCGAGCCTTCCGAACAGCAGGTATGACAGGCTCAGGCCTGCCGTGTTCTTCCAGCAGGCAGAAGTGCAAAAACCGGGCGATCACCCGCGGGCGAATGCCGCCAGCTTGTCGCCATCCAGGCGGTAGCGTACCCACTCATCCTGCGCCTGGGCCCCCAGCTTCTGGTAGAAGCCGATCGCTGGCTCGTTCCAGTCCAGCACGCTCCATTCCAGGCGCCCGCAGTTATTCGCCAGCGCTTCGCGGGCAATGTGCTGCAACAACTGCCGGCCGGCGCCATCGCCGCGTTGCTCGGGGGTTACGTACAGGTCTTCCAGATAGATGCCATTGCGCCCGAGCCAGGTCGAGTAGCTGTAGAAGTACACGGCAAAGCCAATTGCACGGCCATCACGCTCGCACATCAGGGTGTGCACAGTGCTGCCTTCGTCGAACAGGCTGTGCTCGATGTCGGCAAGGGTGGCGACCACCTCGTGGCGCGCGCGTTCGTACTCGGCCAGTTCGGTGATGAAGGTGAGGATCTGCTCGGCATCGGTACGAACGGCAGGGCGAATGGTGAGGCTCATGGTGACGGCTTCCTTGATCCGGATTGTCGGTACAGTGATGTGTATCTGCGTAATTTAATAAAACTGTACCGGTTGCTGGGAGTGGCGCTCCGTTAGTGTGACAGCACCCATAAAGAAAGTGGAATGCCCGCCATGCTTGCCTCTGCCGACCTGCTGACCGCCTTTGTGCTGTTTGCCTTCGTGTCTTCCATCACCCCGGGCCCCAACAACACCATGTTGCTGGCCTCGGGGGTGAACTTCGGCGTGCGCCGCTCGGTCCCTCACGCCTTGGGTATCAGTTTTGGTTTCATGATGATGGTGCTGGCCGTCGGCCTGGGGCTGGGTGAGGTATTCAAGGCCTGGCCACCCCTGTACACGGTGCTGCGCTACGCCGGCGCCGCCTATCTGCTGTACCTGGCCTGGAAGATCGCCACTTCCGGGCCGGTCGGCACGGCCGCGTCCAGTGCCCGCAAACCGCTGGGCTTCTGGGGGGCGGCGGCGTTCCAGTGGGTCAACCCCAAGGCTTGGGTGATGGCGGTAGGGGCGATTACCACCTACACGCCAGCGCAAGGCTATGTAACCAACGTGATCGTCATTGCGGCCTTGTTCGCGTTGGTCAATTTGCCCAGCGTGGGGGTATGGGTGATGTTCGGTAGCGCCCTGCGCAACCTGTTGCAAAATTCGCGCTGGCTGATGCTGTTCAATGTCGTGATGGCCCTGTTGCTGGTGATTTCACTGTACCCGCTGCTGTTTGTAGAATCAGCGTTTTCCTGACCCCGAGAGTACAGTAAGCCGATGCAGTTGATTCCCTGGTCCCACGAATGCGCCGAAGGTTTCACCCTGCGTGGCTGGCGAACCCCGGCCAGTGGCAAACCGCTGCTGCACTTCCTGCATGGCAACGGCTTCTGTTGCCTGGCCTACCAACCGTTGCTGATGCGCCTGGGCGAGCATTTCGACCTGTGGCTTTGCGACGTTCAGGGCCATGGGGACAGTGACCATGGTGGGGTGTTTCGCGGCTGGAACCGCACCGCTGCCTTGGCGGTGGAGGCCTTTCAGGGCGGACGTGGCGAGTATGGCGACGTACAGCGGTTTGCCGTAGGGCACAGCTTTGGTGGCGTGCTTACGGGGCTGATCCTGGGCAGTGAGCCGCAACTGTTCGCACGTGCCGTGCTGCTCGACCCGGTACTGTTCAGCCGACGCATGATCGGCGTGATGGGGGCGGCCGCCCTGGTTGGCCTGCATCAGCGCCACGCCCTGGCCCGCAAGGCTGCCAGCCGCCGCAGCCACTGGCCCGATCGCGAGTCGGCGTTGGCCTCGCTGCAAGGGCGCGGCATCTTCAAAGGCTGGACCCATGCGGCGCTGCAGGCCTATGTCGAGCATGCCATCGGTGAGTGTGGCGAGGCCGTGGTGCTCAAGTGCCGGCCCAGCCGTGAGGTGGAGATCTTCAGCTCGTTCCCTAAACGCATGTGGGCCAGCCTGACTGCAATCAGGACGCCGACACGGGTGTTGTATGGCGAAGACACCTATCCCTTTGTGCCACGTTCGGTAAACCGCCTGGCGCTGCTAAACCGCAATGTGACCGCACGGCAAGTTCCTGGTGGGCACTGTTTCATGCAGGAAGACCCGGCCATGGCGGCGGAGCAGGTGCTCGATTTCTTGCAGGGTTGATTGTTCCGCACGTGGGACGATGCATGCCATTTTAGCCAGCTACCGCGTGATTGGCATCATTGATAAGGTTATCTCAGCCAAGAGAGGAGCCTTCTCATGAAAAAGATTCTGGGTATTCACCGCAGCCCTCACGCCCATTGGGTGGGGGATGGTTTCCCGGTGCGCAGCCTGTTCACCTACGACAACCTGGCCAGCCGGATCAGCCCGTTCCTGCTGCTGGATTACGCCGGCCCGCACGATTTCGCCCCGACCCAAGCACGACGCGGCGTAGGCCAGCATCCGCATCGCGGCTTCGAGACCGTGACCATCGTCTACCAAGGTGAACTGGAGCACCGTGATTCAACCGGTGCTGGCGGCTTGATCGGCCCAGGTGACGTGCAGTGGATGACGGCTGCCAACGGGATCATTCATGAAGAGTTTCATTCCCCGGACTTTGCACGCAGTGGCGGCACCCTGGAAATGGTCCAGCTGTGGGTGAACTTGCCGGCGCGGAACAAGCGTGCAGCGGCTGGCTACCAGACGCTGCTGGCCGGCGACATTCCGGTGGTAGCGCTTGACGGTGATGCCGGGCGCTTGCGCGTGATTGCCGGTGACTACCATGGCCACCACGGGCCGGCCAGAACCTTCACCACGATGGACGTGTGGGATTTGCGGCTCAACGCCGGCGCGGCCTTGCAGTTGCCGGTTGCTGCCGGTCGCAATGCGGCGCTGGTGGTGTTGCGTGGTAACGTTCGAATCAATAGCGAGCGCGAAGCAGGCCCGTCGAGCCTGGTGCTGCTCGACCGGGAGGGTGTAGACGTAGCTGTCGAGGCGCTGGACAACGCAAGTGTGCTGCTGCTCAGCGGTGAGCCAATCGATGAGCCGATCGTCGGCTACGGCCCGTTCGTGATGAACAGCCAGGCGGAGATTGCCGAGTCGTTCGATGATTTCCATGCCGGGCGGTTTGGGCAGATGCAGGAGGAGAGGGGAGGTGCCGCGCACTGATCCTGCTGATCGGGTGGCCTGTCCCGGCCCTGTCGCTGGCAGGCCATCTTCCCTCGGCCACCCGGCTGCACATTGGTCAACGCGTTGCTGACCAGGACCACTCGTCGTCAAGTCTGCTAATGCAGTCGAACACTCGGCCCACGCGGAGAATCTTCCACTAAGGTGCTAAAGGATCCCCCGCAAGCTCATTGCCCGGGCGCATGGACAGCTGGCCGAGCATGCGCAATATCAATTGGCGCCCCGCCCGACAAAGGCGTACCCCAAACAACAGGCCATCCCACAGAGAGGGTCGTACCATGTCGTTGATAGGCGTTTCGATACTAGAGATGCGGCAACTGATCGAGCAGGCCTGCTTGCCTGACCGCTGTGAAGTCAGCTGCCCGGACGGCGCCCACCTGACCATCCGCCTGGGTCAGGGCCAGGATCTCGATCAGGGCGTGACCCTCAGCGGGGTCGCGCTGCAAAACCTCAACAGTTGCCGTGACCTGGTCAACCTGGTGGACCAGCTGCATGCGCTGCGTGACAACCACCCGGCGCCGCTCAAGGCGATCGCCTGAACGCGCCTGTCGTGCCCCGGTCAGTCCAGGCTGGCCGGGCGTACGTATTCCGGCATCAGGCCGTTGAACCAGAACAGGATCATTGCCACCAGGATGGTCACCAGCAGCAGCAACCCTACCCCCCAAACGCACGTTGCAAACAATAACGCCTGCTCTTTCTTCAGCCGCATGAAGGTCTGCAACCCGCCATATAGCAACACGCTGGCATACACAGAGGCAGCCATCAGCGCGGCAAAGGCGAGCCAACGAATTGGCATCAGACCAACCACTCCGGCAAAGAACCAAGGCGTAGCGCAATAGGCGGCAAAACCGATGCATTGGTTCAGGCTGGGCTGTGTATTGAACCCTCGTGACATCCAGCGGATCATCACGCCCATCAGCATCACACCTATCACAGTGGTGGTATACAGCAGGCCTGCCAATTGCGCGGCGCTGCCGATGCTAAGGCGTACCCGCTCCTCGGCCGCCAAGCTCCAGCCGAAGGTCGTAGTGCCGACGAAGAGGCACACGGCGGGTATCAGCGCCAGGGCTAGCAGGCGTGGCAGGTATTGCTGTGGGTTGTCTTCCTCGGCCCGGCGGATGTCCAGCCAGGCGTCGGCGGGGTGGGTGAAGAGCTTGAATAACGGACTGTTCATAGCGTTCTCCGGTAGGCAAAAGCCCTTTTGCTATGGAGACACGCGGCTCTTAGCCAGTTCAGCCTGGATGGCCGCCGTTGATCGGCTTATTGCAGTTCCAACAGCAGGTTCAGGCCACCGTCGCCGCACTTTCCCTTCTCGCGAACCACGCCGTGGTAACTCCGCCCATCCCAGACGAAGGCCACACTGTGAGCTCGGTCGATCTTGTCAGGCAGTGGGGGGCAAACGTGCAGGCGCAGCCCTGGGCGACCCTGCAGGTTGAGGGCGGCGAGTTGGCATTGGCATTCCACCCGTTGCGCCACCGGGCCGAACAGGGTGTCGCGTACGTAATCGAGCTGCAGCGAAGCATTGGGTGCGCGGCCAGGCATCTTCATCGGTACATGGCTCCGTTGCAACGGCTCGAAGAACCAGGCGGGTTGGGCATGGCAGGCTCCAGACAAAAGAAAGGCGGCTTATCATTCGAAGCTTGCCTGGCCAAGATGTTCAATGTGTTTCATGTGCGTTCATCTTGTTTTGCGCGGGGTGGCAGATGACGGCCCCTGTTCAGGCACCCGCCTTGCGCAAGGTCAGGTTGATCCGCCGTTCGCCCAGGCGCGGATGCACACCAGGTTTGATCGGTAGCACGCCGTGGAAGCGCAAGCGGTCTTCGCCGCCCCAGACGAGCACATCGCCGTGGCTCAGCGCAATGCGCTGAGCCTTGTCGGCACGCTGCAGGCCGCCGAACAGGAACACCGCCGGTAAGCCCAGCGACACCGACACGATCGGCTGGCCGAAATCCTGCTCGTCGCGGTCCTGGTGCAGACTCAGGCGTGTGCCTGGCAGGTAATGGTTGACCAGGCAGGCATCCGGCACGAACCCGTCAAACCCGGCCATGGCTGCCGCGCGGGAGGCCAAGGCGAGCAGAACCGGGGGCAGGGCGGGCCAGGGCTGGCCACTGAGTGGGTCGCTGGGGCTGTACCGGTAGCCATGGTGATCACTCACCCACCCCAGCGTACCGCAGTTGGTCAGGCCCACTGCCATGCGCAGGCCTCCTGGGGTGTACATGTGCCGGAACGGCGCAGCACGCAGCACCGGACGCAGGGCATCGAGCAGCGCCTCGGTTTCGGCCAGGGCGAAGCCGGGCAGCAGCACAGTGTGGCTGGCCAGGCGTTGCGGCTGGGGGCCGAACAGGTCGAGGTCGGACTGGATCATGCGGCTGCACATCTTCGAGCGGTTTGCCATTGTACCCGACAGATACACGTCAAGGGATTGCACACGCCGGCCGGATCGAACGATTGCAGAGGGCGGGATAACAGAAAAAGGAACCGCGGCACCAGGGAGAGAAGCACCGCGGTTCAAGGGGGAGCGGTTTACTGCTGGGTCACAGTGGCCAGGTTCGCGCTGCCCAGCTGGGTGATGGTGGCGGATTGGGCGACACCACTTTGGTCGACGAACGCCTTGTTGCTTTGGCCTCCCTGGGTCACGTAGGCGACGTTGATGCTGTCGGTCTGTTTGATGGTGGCTTCGTTTCCGCTTCCGTAGAGTTGGTTGGTGTAGCTCTGGTTGCTATAGCCGGACTGGTCGAGCGTGATGGTGTTGCCGGTGCCCTGGCTGCTGCCGTAGGCATAGTTGTCGGTACCACGCTGGTCGGCGATCAGAATGTTGTCAGTGCCGTTCTGTTCGAAGTACAGCTCGTTGCTGACGTCATCCTGCTTGGTCGACATCTGGTTGCCTGTACCCGTCTGGCTCAGCGTGGCCTGTTGGTCAGCGCCCTTCTGGGTCAGATTGACGCCGTTGCCATTGCCCGTCTGGTTGATGGTAGCGTTCTGGTTGGTGCCGAACTGGCCACCCATCTTGGCGCCTTTCCAGTTACTGGCGGTGATGCTGTTGCCATTGCCTTGGGTGTTGATGGTCAGGTTGAGGTTCTCACCATTCTGATAGGTGAAATGCAGGTTGTTGTTGCCGGTTTGGGTAATGGTGGTGGTCGAGTTGTTGGTCTCGAACTGGTCCGACCAACTGGCGTTGGCATTGCCTTGCTGCGACAGGCTGACCTTGTTGCTGACGCCGAAGCTCTGGTCGATATAGCCTTCGTTCGACTGGCCGGTCTGGACCACGGAGGCCTGGCTACCGATCTGTGTGTCCTGCCACACTTCCACGGAGTTGCCGCCCCCGTACTGGCCAATGGCAATGGTGCCACCGGTGCCTTCGCGCTGGTCGCCATAGGCCCAGTTGTCGTGGCCATCCTGATGGACCTGGATATCGCCATCGATATGGTTCAGGTGCTCGGCGGTGGCGTAGTTGTCCTGGCCGGTCTGGTTGACGGTGCTGCGGTTGTTGCTGCCACCGAAGGTCTGCTCGATGAACGCCTCGTTGCGCTGGCCGGATTGCCAGCTGGTGGCTTTGCTGCCTTCCTGGCTGTCCTGCCACACGGTGGATTTATTGCCGACGCCTTGTTGGGTTTGCAGCGATTCGTTGTTCGACCCTATCGACTGGCTGGCGAAGGCATCGTTGTAGCTGCCTCCGGCGTGCTGGGTGATCTGGCTGCCGTTCTCGAACAGTTGCTCAGCGTAGCCGGCGTTGTACTGGCCGGTGGCGCTCTGCTGAATATCGCTGGTGCTTTCGGTCTGCACGGCGAGGTGGTTGTGGCCCTTGCCTGTCTGGTTCTGGGTGGCCGAGGCGAAGGATGCCTGGGTCTGAGAGACTTCGGCGATGTTTTCCTTGCCGTCCTGGGTCTGGGACGAGGTGCTGTCAGCAGCCATGGCCTGACCTGCGAGGGCCAGGACGATAGCGGCACTTAACGGAGCGAGCTTGTACATGGTGGTGCCTCCAGGTCTATCGGTATTGGGTGATCTGAACATGCTGGCCATTGCCAGCCTGGGTCACGGAGCTGTTGAGCCCTGAGCCGGACTGCACGATGCTGGCGCTGTTGTCGTTGCCGATCTGCTCGATGGCGGCGTTGTTGCTGCTGCCGCTCTGGCGAATCGACGCGCTGTTGCCATTTCCCTGTTGGCGGATGATGGCCATCAGGTCACTGCCTTCCTGCAAGATGTACGCTTCCTGGGCACCGCCGGACTGGACGATACGGCCCAGCAGGGCCTGACCGTTCTGGTCGAAGGCGGCGCGGTTGCCTGACCCGTGTTGCTCGATCACCGCAGCCTGGCCGGCACCGGCCGGCAGCAGGCGGATGATCACGGGTTCACCGAGGTCGTTGCCGGGTGCGAGGTCGGCATTGTCCATCAGGTCCTCTGCCCAGCAGGCCTGGCCCGTCAGGGCCAGGCAGAGCAACAGGGAGTACAGCCGTTTCATCGAAGCCTCCGGCTTTTACTGCACGACTACGTTGACGGTGCGCGTGGTGCCTTGGCTGGTGGTGATCGTCGCCGTCGGTGCCGCAGTCGGGATGATCGTGGTGCTATTGCTCACCGCCAGGCGCCAGCGGCCGGTCAGCGCTACCGTGGCCGTACCCAAGGTCTGGACGCCGGTAGTCGTGGTTACCCGCACGGTTACGGTATTGCCGGTGGTCACCGACGAGGTGCCACTGATGTCCCAGTTGTAACGGTTGTTGGAGCGCGCCGTGACCGTGGCTGCCGTGACGGCGAAGGTTTCAGCGGCAGGCCGAGGCGACACGTTGACGGTGACCGTACCTGGGGTGGACAGCCCCCCCAGCGAGTCACGTGCCTGGTAGGTGAAGGTGGTGGTGAAGGCTGTGGTTACAGTGGCCGGTGGGGTATAGGTGACGGTTGTGCCGTCGGTGCTGACCGTGCCACGGCCGGTGGCCGGCTGGGTGATGTTGGTCACGCTCAGCGGTACGTTGCCTTCTGGGTCGGTGTCGTTGGCCAGTACGTTGATGGTCAATGGCACGCCCAAGGTGGCGACGGTTTCCGGGTTGGCAGTCGGTGCCTGGTTAGGTGCGACGTTGATCGTGACCGTGGCCGGTTCCGATTTCAGCCCCTTGGCATCCACCGCCCGGTAGCTGAAGTTGGCTACCAGCGGTTGTGTGGCCCCGGTCGGCGGCGTGTAGGTAACCGAGGTGGTGCCATTCATCACGACGCCGCCAAGGCCGGTCCCGGGTTGGGTCAGGTCGCTGATGGTCAGCGGCACGTTGCCATCCGGGTCGCTGTCGTTCAGCAGCAGGTTAAGTGTGATCGGTACACCGACACTGGTGCTGCCGACATCGGCCTGGGCGAGCGGTGGCTGGTTGGCGGCCTCGACCGGGGCGTTGCCGACCACGATCACTGGCTCTACATCACTACCGCCGCGGGCAGACTTGACCGTAACGGTGGCGGGCGGTTGCGCCAGGTCGTTGACCGTGATGCTTTGCAGTGTGCCCGATTTCGACAGGCGGCCGTAGCCCTGGGCGAGCAGGTCGGGGACCGCTACTTCGTCGCTGGAACTGGCCTCGATCAACAGACGTTTGTTGGCCCAGTCGTAGCGTGCGGTGCTGACTTTGACCACGTCGCTGAGCTTGCTCGAGAGCGCAGTCGGCTGGGTGCCGCCGACTGCGTTGCTGGCGGTGACAACCACCACCTCTGGCGGCACCGACTGGTTGAACTGCTGGCTGAAGAACAAACCGTTGTTGTCCGAAGTCAGGGTGAACTGACACGGCGAAGGCGGGGTGCCGATCAGTGCCAGGCCATTGCGCATACACAGGCTGGCCTCACTCGGGGCCTTGGCGAACACTTCCACGCGGGTACCGCTGCCGTTGCGCGAGTAGGTGGCGCGCTCCAGCGTGACTGGGGTTTGTGCTCGCGGGTCCAGCACCTTGCCAGACACTGTGAACGTGTTGGTCTGAATGGCGCCCGCGGGCCCTTCGATGCGCACGAAGTTGGTATTGAAGGGGCTACCGGTTACCGCTTCGGTGATATTGGGGTCGCCGATGTAGGTTTCGGTGGTGCCAGTGTCAGGATTGACCTCTGTATACGGCCCGCCAACCCCCTTCAGCCAAGGGCCGATCGCCCCCCCCAGCGCCCCCTGGAAGTTGCCCGGAGCGCCAATGCCTATGTCCCGAGTGATATTGATCGCGCGACGACCTGCCGTGGTGACGTTGACCGTCTCCACCCCGTAAGGGTGCGTGATGGTGTAGGTACCGGTGCGTGGGACCGAAGCGCGGATACGGATGCGGGCGAAGCTTTGCTGATCACCGTCTACCGGGTTTTCAGCCGCGAAGGCTGCCTCTATACCGGCAACGTAGACCTCCAGTTCATAACCGCTGTTACCTACTTGTGGTATCGAGGTTTCGGCCAGGAACCAGAACATCTCGGGTGGCCAGTTATCTGGAAATACCAGCGGCAGGGCATCGTCATAGATCCCGGGCTCGGGCAACAAGGTGCACATGTAGGCGGGCGCCCCTGGTGCGCCTGGCGCACGGGTGCTGGTGGCACGCGACTGGCACAGCTCCAGGGATTGGTCGAGGCTGTCCTTGTACCACATCGGATAGCCACCAGTGGCGAAGGTGTAGGGCCCCGGGTCGACATCAGACAGCGCGGCAAACGCGGCGCTGGTAACGGTAAGAGAGAAACCGGCGGCCAACAGCGCACGGCGCGACCAAGTGTTCATGCTGCCTCCTTGAAGGCTGAGCCTTTGTCTGTTCATGGCACCAGCACCACGTCTTCGGTGTCGCTACCACCGTTGGCGCTGGTGACCTGCACCTTGGCCGGCGGAATGGGCGAGAGGGTCATGCTCAATGTCTTGACGGCGCCGGTACCGCCAAGGTTGCCGATCAACGTGCCGTTGCCGGTATGCGCGGTAAGTACTGGAGGTGTTGTTTCGTCACTGGTGCTGGCCACCAGGGTCAGCTCGCCGGTAGACAAGCGGTACTGGGCCTGTGTGATGGTGACTAGGTCGGTCAGGGGGACGTTGCTGGTGGTCAGGCTGCTGGTCGGGATTGCCACGCTGTTGTCAGCGGACAGTGTCACGAGGGTTCCGGCCGCCGGGTTGAGGACTGACTGGGCGTACCAGGCGCCGGTGCCGTTGGCCTCGGTGAGGCTCAGGTTGGGTGTCTGGCTGGTCAGGGTGACGCTTGCCGGTGGCGGCGGGGCCAACACGAAGATGTCTTGTTGGGCGATCAGGTCGCCGTTTTCGGTATGGCGTGAGTACGTGCTGCGTTGTGGCATCAGCGGGGTTGGCAGGGCCACTTCGGAAAGCTTGCCCGAGACAGCGAACAGCTCGGTGCGCAGGTCGATGCCACCAGGGCCTTCAATGCGTACGTAGTTGGTGTTGAATGGGCTGCCGGTGACCCGCTCTTCCAGGTTCGGGTCGCCGATGAAGCGCTCGTTGCCTTCGGTGTAGGGGCCGTTGACACTGCGCAGGAACGGCCCGACATCACCCTTGAGTGCGCCGCTGAAGTCGCCTGCCCCCGCTATGCCGATGTCACGGGTCATGTTGATCGCCCGGCGCCCTGCAACGGGCACATCGAACACTTCAACGCCATAGGGGTGGGTGACCACGTAGGTGCCCGCGGTGGGTACGTCGACCCGGATACGGACCCGGGCGAAGCTGACCTGGTCACCCTCGACAGGTTCTTCGGCAGCGAATGCCGCTTCGATCGCCGTGCCATAGCTGAGGTCGATGCCACGGGCGGCGTCGACGATTGCAGCGTCGGCAGTGAACCAGAACGCTTCGTCAGGGAAGTTGGTGGGGAAGACGATGGGTTGGGTATCGTCGAACACACCAGGCGTGGGCAGCAGCGTGCACATGTATGAGGGTGCACCAGGTGCGCCGGCGACCCGGGAGCTGACGGCCTTGGTCAGGCACAGGTCGAGGGTACGACCGTGGCTGTCCTGGTACCAGGCGGGGAAGCCGCCATTGGCAGGGACGTAAGCGCCTGGATCGACAGCGTTCAAGGCGGCCTGCGCGGGAAGCTGGAGCATGCCGGCGAAAATCGCCACTGCCAGCGGGTGGGGTATCGGTCGGTGCATGAGTCAATTCCTCCTGCAAACGGGCCCATGGACTTGGGGCGTCTGGGAGGAGATCGGCAAGAGCTGTGCCAAACCCTGAAAAATGCGTTGCAGGCCTTGTGGGGCAGGGGGTTCAGATTTTCAGTAGGGCTTTATGCCAGCGGCTGGCGGTGGGCAGCGTTCCCCCAAGGTTGGGGATTGGGGGCCGGTAATTTCAACCCGTTTTTCGACGCAGTGCCGAGTTCTGAATTCAGTCAGGATCATGCAGTAGGCGCGGCCGATTATTCTTGCGATCTGGAGGCCCGTGGTTTGCGTGGCTTTTTCGCCGGCCGTTTGCCGGGCTTGAGCTGCCAGCGGTCGGCGTTGGCGAGCAGGCGTGCCTGGATTGCGGGTGGGTAGTCGCTCAGGGTAGTGACGGGGGGAATGGGCTTGCCAGGCAGGCCGGCCTCGCGGATGACCTTCGGCCAGCGCGGTCGCCAGCACAGCAGCAGGCTGAGCCAGTGGCCGGTGCCGATGATGACGAACGCGGGCCAGACAAACAGCAGCGCAACTTTGAACAGCCAGCTGCTTTTGCGGAAGAAACGCCCAAGGCCTTCGAACTGGGCGCTGAATGCCTGGATGGGTGAGGGTAGCTGGGTGCTCAGGCGGGGGCGGGGGACGGCGTGTGGGCCTTCTTCCATGTAACGGCGGATGAATTCCCACTCATCACGCAGTTCGCTGCCGCCTTGGCCTTGTTTGCC